>NZ_JSYC01000087.1:0-12834 GCF_054823965.1 Gordonia sp. GN26
ATCGCTCCTCGCACCTCAGGCAGCGAGGGGTTTGCTACTTGCAGGCCTCGAGGACGAGTTCCTTGACGCGCGCCGGGTCGGCCTGTCCGCGAGTGGCCTTCATGACGTCGCCGACGATCTTGCCTGCCGCCTGGACCTTGCCGCCGCGGATCTTCTCGGCGATGTCGGGGTTGGCGGCGAGGGCGTCGTCGACGGCCTTCTGCAGCGCCGAGTCGTCGCGGACGACCTCGAGGCCGCGGTCGGCGACGATCTGCTTCGGCTCGCCTTCACCGTCGAGGACCGCGGTGGCGACCTGCTGGGCGAGCTTGGTGGTCAGCTTGCCCTCGTCGACGAGTCCGATGACCTCGGCGACCTGAGCGGGCGTGATGGCGAGACCGTCGAGTTCGACGCCGCGCGAATTGGCCTGCTGCGCAAGGAAGGACACCCACCAGCCGCGGGCGGCCTCGGGTGAGGCACCGGCGTCGACGGTGGCGATGATCAGGTCGACGGCGCCGACGTTGACCAGGTCGCGCATGACCTCGTCGGAGACACCCCACTCCTCCTGGATGCGGGCACGGCGCAGCCACGGCAGCTCGGGCAGTGTGCCGCGCAACTCCTCGATCCACGCCGAATCCGGCTGGACCGGAGGCAGATCGGGCTCCGGGAAGTAGCGGTAGTCCTCGGCGGTCTCCTTGCGGCGACCCGCGGAGGTGGTGCCGTCGGTCTCGTGGAAGTGACGGGTCTCCTGCACGATCTCGCCACCGGCCTGCAGGATCGCGGCCTGACGGCGCATCTCGTAGCGGACGGCGACCTCGACACTCTTGAGCGAGTTGACGTTCTTGGTCTCGGTACGGGTGCCGAACTCGCTCGCGCCCTTGGCCATCAGGGACAGGTTCACGTCGCAGCGCATCGAACCCTGGTCCATGCGCACGTCCGAGACGTCAAGGGACTTGAGCAGGTCACGCAGCGCGGTCACGTAGGCACGCGCGACCTCGGGTGCGCGGTCGCCCGCACCGACGATGGGGCGGGTGACGATCTCGACGAGCGGCACGCCTGCACGGTTGTAGTCGAGCAGCGAGTGGCTCGCACCGTGGATACGGCCGGTGGCGCCGCCGATGTGCAGCGACTTGCCGGTGTCCTCCTCCATGTGCGCGCGCTCGATCTCCACACGCCAGGTGGTGCCGTCGGCGAGCAGGACGTCGAGGTAGCCGTCGTAGGAGGTGGGCTCGTCGTACTGCGAGATCTGGTAGTTCTTCGGCTGGTCCGGGTAGAAGTAGTTCTTCCGCGCGAACTTGCTCGACGGCCGGATCGAGCAGTTCAGGGCCAGGCCGATGCGGATCGCGGACTCGACGGCCTTGGCGTTGGCGACCGGCAGCGAACCGGGCAGGCCGATGCACACCGGGCACACCTGGGTATTGGGCTCGGCGCCGAAGTCGGTGGGGCATCCGCAGAACATCTTGGTCGCGGTACCCAGCTCGACGTGCACCTCGAGGCCCATCACCGGATCGAAAGCGGCGATGACCTCGTCGTACTCCAACAGTTCGACGGCGGCGGAAGTCATGGCTGCCAGTTTATGCGGCGGTATCCCAGGGGAACGTTCAGGGTGATCACCGATGCCGAGAACGGGTCGTCGGACCTACCGTCGGAGACATCAGTTCACCGACCACCTCGATCAGCAGGAGACCCCGATGACCACCGCACAACCCGCTTCGTCCGCCCCTCGACTGACGCGCTCCCGTTCGAACGCCTGGCTGGGCGGCGTCTGCGGCGGCATCGCCGAACGCTGGGGCTGGGACCCCACCCTGGTCCGCGTCCTGTTCGTGCTGTCGATGCTGCTGCCCGGCCCGCAGGTCCTCATCTACCTGGCACTGTGGATCATCATCCCGCGCGAGCCGGCCCCGGTGATCCCCGTCCAGCCGTGATCCCGATCTAGCCGAAGATGACCCGGATCTCCTTGTACTGATCCTGCGGGACGGTCTTCAGCTCGCCGAGCGCCTCGTCGAAGGTGATCCGGTCGATCCGGGTGCCGTGCAGGGCGACCATCTGACCCCAGCCCTTCTCAGCGACCAGGTCGGCGGTCGCCATGCCCATGCGGGTGGCGAGGACACGGTCGTAGGCCGACGGCACGCCGCCGCGCTGGATGTGGCCGAGGACGGTGGCCCGCGTCTCGATGCCGGTGCGCTCCTCGATGAGAGGAGCCAGCACCTCGCCGACACCGCCCAGCCGCGGACGGTTGAAGCCGTCGAGGCCCTTGGTGGAGTACGCCTCCGTCATCTCGGGCAGCTTGAACCCCTCGGCGACGACGACCATCGGCGAACGACCGCGCGCCTTGACGCTGGTCACCCACGCGCAGATCTGGTCCAGGCTCTCGGGGTTCTCCGGGATCAGGATCACGTGCGCGCCGCCGGCGATACCCGAGTGCAGGGCGATCCAGCCGGCGTGACGACCCATGACCTCGAGCACCATGCACCGCTTGTGCGAGTTGCCGGTGGTGCGCAGGCGGTCGATGGCCTCGGTGGCGATCTCGACGGCGGTGTTGAACCCGAACGTGTAGTCGGTGGCGTCGATGTCGTTGTCGATGGTCTTGGGGACGCCGACGATGTTGATGCCGTCATCGAACAGGCGCTTCGACGCCGCGGCTGTGCCGTCGCCGCCGATCGCGATCACCCCGTCGATACCTAGGTTTTTGAGCACATTCTTGATGTTGTCGGGTCCACCGTCGGGTTCGGTGTAGGGCCCGAAGCGGCTCGTGCCGAGAATCGTTCCGCCCTCGTGGGAGAGACCTCGGACCGTCGAGCGGTTGAGCTCCATGATGTCGCCGTAGACGAGACCCGCCCAGCCGTCCTTGAAGCCGACGAACTCGTGGCCGTAGACGGTTTCACCCTTGAGCACCGCACCGCGGATGACGGCGTTCAGACCGGGGCAGTCACCACCGGAGGTGAGAATGCCGAATCTCTTGGCCATGTGGTGAGACCCTCCCTCTCGAACGCGACGAACACACCCAATCTAGTGCGCGGGTGTGCTCGCCGCTGAGCACGAATTCACTTGATGCCGTTCTCGTAGGCGAAGACGACCGCCTGCGCACGGTCCCGCAGGCGCAGCTTGCCCAGGAGACTACTCACATGGGTCTTGACGGTCTGTTCGGTGACGTAGAGGTCGGCGCCGATCTCGGCGTTCGATTTGCCGTCGGCCACCAGGTCGAGCACCTCCCGCTCCCGCGGTGTGAGGTGTTCCAACGCCGGATTCCGGGCGGGGCGTCGACGCCGGGAGGTCACCTCGTTGATGAGCCGCTTGGTGATCGACGGCGCGAGCAGCGCCTCACCGGCGGCGACCACGCGCACCGCACGCACGAGTTCGTCGGCCGGCGCATCTTTGAGCAGGAACCCCGACGCGCCGATCCGCAGCGCCTCGTAGACGTAGTCGTCGATGTCGAAGGTGGTGAGCATCAGTACGCGGGTCGGCGGTTCCAGGCCCGCCGACAAGATCTGCTCGGCGGCCCAGAGTCCGTCTTTGCGCGGCATCCGCACATCCATCAGGACGACGTCGGGCCGCACCCGCTTGCACACCTCGACCGCCTCCACGCCGTCGGCGGCGTCGCCGAGCACGGACAGGTCCGGCTGGGCGGCGAGCAGAGCCGAGAAGCCCTGACGCACCATCGCCTGATCGTCGGCGATCACGACCGTGATCGGGCGGGAGCTGCCCTGTGCTTGTTGCGGTTCCGCGTTGATCGGCACGCCTGACAGGCTACTGGTCGGAGGCCGGCGAGGGGACCTTCGGCGTGCGGACAGCGGTGGCCGCGTCGGGAAGGACGCCGTCGCGCGGCGGTGTCGCCGGGATACGCGCGCGCACCGCGAACCCGCCCTCGACCGTCGGTGCCGCGAGAAGCGAACCACCCACTGCCTGCGCGCGTTCGAGCATTCCGGGGATGCCGACGCCGTTGCCGCCGATCCCGAGGGGCTCGGCCGTCGGGGCCGAATTGACCACGGCCACCTCGACGGTGCCGCCTTCGCCCGAGGTGACGCTCACCAGGGTGCGGCTGCCCGGCGCGTGCCGGGTGGCGTTGGCGAGCGACTCCTGGATGATCCGGTAGATCACCAGCGCCGCCGACTCTCCGACCGTCTCGTCGTCGACCTCCCGGTTCAGGGTGACCTCGGAGCCGGCCCGACGGGTCTCGGCGACGAGCGAATCAATCTGCGCCAAACCCGGATTGGGGGCCGCGACACTCTCGGCACCCTCGACCCGCAACACCCCGAGCAGTTGCCGTACCTCGTCGAGCGATGTTCGTGCGGCGTCGGCGATGGCGTCGAATTCGGCTGCCGCAGCGGGCGACACATCGTCGATCCGATACCGCGCGGTCTGCGACATGACGACGACCATCGACATCCGGTGTGCCACCACGTCGTGCAGGTCGCGGGCGATGCGTGCACGCTCCTGCAGCACCGCCGACTCCGCCTCGGCCTCCTCGGTCTGTTTGGTGCGGACCGCGAGTTGTCGTCGTGAGGCCATCAGTCCGCGAAGCAGTGCCACGACCACCGCGAGCACCGAGATCCCGACGATCCACGCCGGGTGAACCGCGTAGGCGACGACGAGGGACGTCGTCAGCCAGACCACCGGTACCCACCGCAGCGGGCAGCGGAGCATCACCATGAAGGTCAGCACGAGCAACTCGATGAAGTGGGTGACCTGAATGGTCAGTTCCCACCCGCCGTGCGTCGGCACGATCAAGCCGATGACCTGTGCCGAGACCACCGAGATCGCCCAACCGACCAGCGGCGCCGACCAGGCGAGCGCGATCGGCAGTGCCGCGAACGCCGAGACGAGGGGCAGCAGGAAGGCGGGCACGGAATGTGTCACGGGCAGCGTCGGCCAGGAGATCGAGTACATGATCAGGGCGACGGCCAGGAAGAAGCAATTGACCCGCGAGGAGAAATAGGCACGCACCGCGGGGTCCTGGGCGACGGGCGCGGTGGACGCCCAGTCAACGAAGTCGCCGCCGGCCGCGCGCAGATGCTTGCGTAAACCGAACATGAGGTTCACCCTAGGCCCGGTGGGGACCGGGCGTCCTCATACTTTCGGGGGAGATGCCCCCGTTCCCGAGTAGGGGCATGGCGCCGAGACCCCACCCCCACCGATGAGCGGGAACCGCCCGTCGGAGCGATGTGGCCAGGTGGTTGCGCTACCTAGCGTCAATGTCCATGAACCCTCCCGGACCACTTCGGAAATGGCCTTCGGACAACGCTTCTCGACCCACTGATCAGACCGATCTCAGACGCCCGCACTACCCGCTCCGCTGGCTGGTGGCCGCACTGACACTGACCGTTCTCATTGCCGGGCAGTGGATGTCGACGGCGCACGCGGTCGCAGGTGGCGTCGGTTCGACTGCGGGAGAGGTCGTCCCCTCTCCGGAGGACGCCGACAACCCGTACGCCGCCGCCGTCGTGACGCTGACGGGGCCGGCCCCGGCCGCGACTATGGACGTCCTGCCCACGACCTTCGACGTGCACATGGGTTACACACCGATCGTCGTGTCGGGTGTGCCCGTCGACCCGGAAGGCGACTGCTCGTCCCCGGTACCGCTCCCCGACCGGTTCACACCTCTCTGCCGCACACATGATCTCGGCTACGACCTGTTGCGCGCAGCCGCCGCGGACGGTCGTCCGCTGGGCTCGTGGGCACGGTTCGCCCTCGACCGCATGCTGACCGACGCGATGCAGCGCTCGTGCAGCAACCCGGCGTGCGACGCCGCGGCGTTCGTTGCCCGGATCGGTCTGGCCTGGAACACCTGGCGCCAGTACGGCGGCGCACCGACCCAACAGGAAACGATCCCGCAACTGGTGTCCACCACGGTCGAACGTGCACTCGTCGACCGGAATCCCCGCACCGAGACCGATACCGAGGAGCTCTCGTGATGTTCACGCCCACCGCATCGTCGACGTGGATCGGTCGACACCTGCCTCACCCCGTCCTCGTGGTCAGCGTCGTCGTCGCATACCTCGTCGCCCTCTATCCCGGCACGCTACCGCGCGATGCGCTGACGACCGCGGTCGTGACGACCGGTGTCACGGCGTTGGGTGCGATTGTCGGATTGTTGCTGGCGCGGAGGGTGTCTCGCCGTCGAGGGCAACCGGATCGGCAGACCCGGCGTGTCATATTCGGTATCGGCGTGCTCGTCGCGGCCGGCGGTGCGGGACTGGCGGTCTGGTGGCAGAACCTGATCCGTGCCGCGATCGGAGCGGCGCCGGCCGGCCCCGACTGGTGGGTCGGGGCCACACTGGCACCCCTCGCGGCCGTTGCCGCGATCGTGCTGGTCCCCCGCGTCACCGCAGTCATCGCGGCGTCCGCGGTCGCGCTCGCCGCGGGTCTCCTCACTCCCGCCTCTGCAGGTGCCGACGAGGCGCAACCGCTGCCGCGGACCGTCGCCGTCTCCGAATCCGGGACGCTGTTGCGCGGAGAACTCTCGGCCCCGGAATTCACTCCTCCGGCAACACGATTGGTCCAGTCGTGGGTGGCCGGGGACGGACTGACGGCGCGGGCGGTGATCGTGGCCGTCCCCACCGGATCGGGCTGGGTCGATCAGGCCGCGGTGGCGGGTTTCGTCAACCGCTTCGACGGCGACGTCCGAATTCTGACACTCCCCTACGCCGACGTCCCGTCGTGGAAGGCCTTCGTCTCCGACGACGCGGCGGCGACGGACTCGTCGATCGCGCTGGTCCGTGAACTGGCGAGGACCCTGGAGAGCCGGCCCGAAGCCGACCGACCCCGCCTGGTGCTGTACGGCCAGAGCCTCGGTGCGGTCGGAGCCGACGCCGCCCGGATCTGGCTCGAGAACCACCACCCGGGACTGCTCGCCGAGACGGTGCTGACCGCACCACCGGCCGGGACGGTTGCTGCGGTGTCGGAGACACCGCGGGTCGTCGTCGCCAATCGCAGCGATCCGGTGGTCCGCTGGTCCCTGAGCTCGCTGTGGCGTCCCCCGGCCGAACCCGCGAAGGTCGTGCTCGGTGGTCCGCAAGTACCCCTGGTCCCGTGGCTTCCGGGGGTCAGCTTCCTGCAGACCAGCGTCGACCTGCTGGCCGCACTCGACGGCCCCACCGGCGTCGGTCATCGCTACGGAGTGGAGCAGGCGCGTGCGGTCGACGACTTGCCGCGGTGACCTCGCAAACCCACCACAAATGGACGAACCCACCACCTGAACCGGTGGTGGGTTCGCCCATAAAGGGTGGGTTTACGGAGGCGTCAGATGATCGCGCCGCGGGCCGCTTCGTAGGATGCGCCGACCCGGTACAGCCGGTCGTCGGCGAGTGCGGGTGCCATGATCTGCAGGCCGACGGGCATGCCATCGTCCTTGGACAGCCCCGAGGGCACCGACATCGACCCGATCCCGGCCAGGTTCACCGGCAGGGTGCAGAGGTCGAACAGGTACATCGCCAGCGGGTCGTCGACCTTCTCCCCGATCGGGAAAGCGGTGGTCGGCGTGGTCGGCGAGATCAGCACGTCGACCTTCTCGAAGGCAGTGGTGAAGTCACGCGAGATCAGCGTGCGGACCTTCTGGGCCTGGCCGTAGTAGGCGTCGTAGTAGCCCGACGAGAGTGCGTAGGTGCCGATCATGATGCGGCGCTTGACCTCTGGGCCGAAGCCGGCCTCGCGGGACAGGGCCATGACCTCGTCGGCCGAATGCGAACCGTCGTCTCCGACGCGCAGGCCGTACCGCATGGCGTCGAAGCGTGCGAGGTTCGACGACACCTCCGACGGGAGGATCAAGTAGTAGGCGCCGAGCGCGTAGGTGAAGTGCGGGCAGCTGACCTCGACGACCTCGGCACCGCGCTCCTCCAGGAGCTTGACGGCCTCGTGGAACGAGTCGAGAACGCCGGACTGGTAGCCCTCGCCCTGCAGCTCTTTGACGACGCCGACCTTGACGCCCTTGAGATCCTGCTCGGCGCCTTCGCGGGCCGCGGCGACCACGTCGGGCACCGGGACGTTGATGGAGGTCGAGTCACGCGGGTCGTGCCCGGCGATGACCTCGTGCAGCATCGCGGTGTCGAGAACCGTACGGCCACACGGGCCGCCCTGGTCCAGCGACGACGCGCAGGCAACGAGTCCGTAGCGCGAGACGGTGCCGTAGGTGGGCTTGACGCCGACGGTCGCGGTGACCGCCGCCGGCTGGCGGATGGAGCCACCGGTGTCGGTGCCGATGGCGAGCGGCGCCTCGTACGCAGCCAGTGCCGCGGCGCTGCCGCCACCCGAGCCACCCGGGATCTTGGTGGGGTCCCAGGGGTTTCGGGTCAGCTGGTAGGCGGAGTTCTCGGTCGAGCTGCCCATGGCGAACTCGTCCATGTTGGTCTTGCCGAGGATCGGGATCCCCGCGGCACGGAGACGTTCGGTGACCGCGGCGTCGTAGGGCGGAACCCAGCCCTCGAGGATCTTGGAACCGCACGTGGTGGGGGCGTCGGTGGTGGTGAAGACGTCCTTGAGCGCGATCGGCACACCGGCGAGCGACGACACGGTGTCGCCCGAGGCGATCGCATCATCGGCGGTTTTGGCCGCGACGAGCGCCTCGGCACCGCTGACGTGCAGGAAGGCTCCGAGCTCGCCGTCGACCTCGGCGATGCGGTCGAGGTGGGCCTGCGTGACCTCCACCGAGCTGACCTCGCGGGTCGCGATCTTGGTGGCGAGTTCGGCGGCGGACAGACCGGTCAGGTCACCGGCGGGACGAGGCGTTGCGGCGTGCGACGCGGGGCTCACTGCTCTTCTCCCAGGATCTGCGGAACGGCGAAACGGTCCTGCTCGACGGCCGGCGCACCGGACAGTGCGGCGTCGGTGGTCAGACCGGGCACGACGACGTCGGGGCGCAGCACGTTGGCGAGCTCGGCCGGGTGCGCGGTGCCGGGTACGTCGTCGGCGGCCACCTCCGACACGGACGCGACGTGAGTCAGGATGGAGTCCAGCTGCTCGGCGTAGACATCGAGTTCGTCCTCGCTCAGCGCCAGTCGCGACAATCGCGCCAGGTGCGCAACCTCTTCACGCGATATGGACTTCGGTTCGCCAGCCACCGTCAGCGTCCTTTCTCACCATCACTTGCACGGCCATGTCGCCCACCGCGACGCCGAAGCGACGCAGATGTGCCTCTCCAGCCTATGGGAACGCGCCGACCCGGCTCACCCCAGCCACCGTTTGCACGCCCGACTCGGTCCGCCCCTCCCCCGGCGGTGCGCGCCCGATCCTCACGAGTGCGAGAATGACCCACGTGTCTTACCTGTTGCGCGTCTACCTCGAGGACCGTCCCGGCAGTCTCGGCGTGCTCGCCGTGCAGCTCGGTTCGGTCGGTGCGGACATCCTGTCTCTCGAAGTGGTCGAACGCGGCAACGGCTACGCCGTCGACGATCTCGTCGTGGAGGTCCCGCCGGGTTCGTTGCCCGACAGCCTGATCACGGCCGCGGAGAAGGTCAACGGTGTTCGCGTCGACTCGATCCGCCCGTACGCCGGTGTGCTCGACACGCACCGCGAGCTCGAGCTCGTCGACCAGGTCGCCACCGCGTCCCGCAACGATCGTCTTCAGGTCCTCGTCGACAACGCCCCGCGCGTGCTGCGGGTGTCCTGGGCCATGGTCATCACCAAGGCCAGCGGCGGCGTGCTCCAGCTGTTCGGTTCGTCCGGCGCCCCGGAAACCCCGCTCACCAGGGCTGATTGGCTTCCGCTGGAACATGCGGCGCAGCTCGACGCCGAGGGCGACTGGGTACCGGGTGCCTGGCAGGAGATGGACACCCGCCTCGCCGCCGCACCCATCGGCTCCAACGAGAAGGCCGTTCTACTCGGCCGCATCGGCGGACCCGACTTCCGCCCCTCGGAGGTCGCCCGGCTCGGCTACCTGGCAGGCATCGTCAGTACGGTGTTGCGCGCCGACGAATAGCGCGATGATGGAGCCATGACCTCCATCACACTCGTGCAGGGAGACATCACCCTCCAGTCGGTCGACGCCATCGTCAACGCCGCGAATTCGACACTCCTCGGCGGAGGCGGGGTCGACGGCGCCATCCACCGTCGTGGCGGCCCGACGATCCTCGCCGAGTGCAGAGAACTGCGGGCCGGTCAGTACAAACGAGGACTCCCCGTCGGCGAGGCGGTCGCCACCACCGCGGGCGATCTGGATGCACGGTGGGTCATCCACACCGTCGGACCCGTGCACTCCTACGACGAGGACCGGTCCGAGTTCCTGGTCTCGTGTTACCGCGAATCCTTGCGTGTGGCAGACGAATTGGGTGCGACGACGATCGGCTTCCCGGCGATCTCGACCGGCGTCTACGGCTGGCCGATGGACGACGGCGCACGCCGGGCCGTCGACACGGTCCGGTCCGCGGACACCGCGCTGACCGAGATCCGCTTTGTACTCTTCGACCCACGGGCGTACCGCGCGTTCGACAAGGCGCTCAACGGATAGCGCTGCTCGGGGATCGACGGCCGACGATCAGCAATAGGTTTCGCCAGGCGAAACCTATTGCCGGCGACTGCGACCTTGCTCGCCCCCGACTGCCGAACCTCAACTCGACCGGCAGACGTCGATCGAAGTCTGCCGGTCGGGTCGACGTCGACCGGTGGTCAGGTGGGCCGTGGTGTCTCACCAGGCCTTGATCAGGCAGCGGAGGGTCGTGCGCTTCGTTCGCGTCAGGGAGCAACGGGTACGTCGAGCGCTCCCCCGGGAGTGCGTCTAGTCGGGACTGCCGGTCTCCAGCAGTCGCTTGAACGCGTCCTCGTCGAGGACCGGGACGCCGAGCTGTTCGGCCTTGTCGGCCTTGCTTCCCGGCGAATCGCCGACGACCACGTAGTCGGTCTTCTTCGACACCGAGCCCGACGCCTTGCCGCCGCGCTGCAGGATTGCCTCTTTCGCGCCGTCGCGGGAGAAGTCCACCAGCGATCCGGTCACGACGATGGTCTTGCCCTCGAGCGTCCGCGCGATCGAGTCGTCGCGCTCATCCTCCATGGAAACGCCTGCTGCGCGCCACTTGTCGACGATCTCACGATGCCAGTCGACGGTGAACCAGTCGTGGATCGACTGCGCGAGGGTCATACCGAGGCCCTCGACATTCGCCAACTGTTCGACGTCGGCCGATTCGATGGCCTCCAGCGAACCGAATTCGGTTGCCAGTGCCCGCGCAGCAGTGGGACCGACGTGCCGGATCGACAGCCCCACCAGCACTCGCCACAACGCCACATCCTTGGCCTTGTCGAGGTTGGCCAGCAGGCGTTTGCCGTTCGCCGACAACGCGCCGGCCTTGGTCGTGAACAGCTCTGTACGGGCGAGGTCGTCGGCAGTGATGGAGAACAGGTCGCCCTCGTTGCGGATCACCTTCGCCGACAGCAGTGCTGTCGCAGCCTCGTACCCGAGCGCCTCGATGTCGAAGGAACCGCGGCCGGCGAGATGAAAGAGCCGCTCCCGCAACTGAGCCGGGCAACTCTCCTGGTTCGGGCACCGGACGTCGACGTCGGATTCCTTCTCGGGGCGCAGCGGCGTACCGCATTCCGGACAGCGTTCGGGCATCTCGAACTCGACCTCGGAGCCGTCGCGCAGGTCGACGACCGGCCCGAGCACCTCGGGGATCACGTCGCCGGCCTTGCGGATGGTCACCGTGTCTCCGATGAGCACGCCCTTGCGCTTGACCTCCGAGCCGTTGTGGAGGGTCGCGCGAGAGACGGTGGAGCCGGCCACGAGAACCGGTTCGAGGACCGCGAAAGGCGTGACGCGGCCGGTGCGGCCGACGCCGACCTGGATGTCGCGCAGCTTGGTGGTGGCCTCTTCCGGCGGGTACTTGTAGGCGATCGCCCAGCGCGGTGCCCGCGAGGTGGAACCGAGGCGGCGCTGCAGGGTGAAGTCGTCGACCTTGACCACGATGCCGTCGATCTCGTGCTCGACGTCGTGGCGGTGTTCGCCCCAGTAGGAGATCTTGTCCAGGATCTCGGCGGCGCCCGACGCCTTGGTGGTGTGCGTCGACACCGGCAGCCCCCACGCACCCAGCGCGAGATAGGCATCGTGCAGCGATGCCGGTCGCCAGCCCTCGGTGTGGCCGATGCCGTGGCAGATCATCCGCAGCTTGCGACGGGCCGTGACCTGCGGATTCTTCTGCCGTAGCGAGCCGGCCGCCGAGTTTCGGGGATTGGCGAATGGGGGCTTGCCGTCGGCCACCAGGGACGCGTTGAGCGCCTCGAAATCCTCGACCCGGAAGAACACCTCGCCGCGCACCTCGAGGACGTCCGGGATCGGGTACTCGTCGGATGCGGTGAGGCGCTGCGGGATGTCCTCGATGGTGCGGGCGTTGAGCGAGACGTCCTCGCCGGTGCGCCCGTCGCCGCGGGTGACGCCTCGTTCCAGGACACCGTTGCGATACACCAGGGCCAGCGCAACGCCGTCGATCTTGAGTTCGCAGAGGAACTCGGCCGCGACGCCGGCATCGGAGTTGACCCGCTCCACCCACGAGGTCATCTCGTCGTAGTCGAAGACGTTGTCCAGCGACATCATCCGCTCGAGATGGTCGACCGGGGAGAATGCGGTGGAGAAACCGCCGCCGACCAGCTTGGTCGGCGAATCGGGGGTTGCGAGCTCGGGGTGACGTTCCTCGAGGTCCTGCAGACGGCGCAGGAGCGCGTCGAACTCCCCGTCGGTGATGACCGGCGAATCTTTCACGTAGTAGCGGAACTGATGCTCGCGGATCTCCTCGGCGAGTGCGGTCCACTGCTCGCGGAGGTCTCCCTCGGGTCCCGATTGCTCGGTCGCCGGGCGCTCCGACTCCGTTGTTTCTGCCACGTTCCGAGGGTATCGGAGTGGTCGGACACCCTTCGAGGCTCGCTCCGCTCGCACCTCAGGGA
>NZ_JSYC01000088.1:0-3250 GCF_054823965.1 Gordonia sp. GN26
GCCGCCGGTGAGTCGTGTCGAGTCTCGGCCCGAACGGATTCCGTTGTCGTTCGCCCAGCAGCGCATGTGGTTCATCAACCAGATGGAACCGGAGCTGGCGACATACAACATCCCGGCCGTGTTCACGCTGTCCGGCGAGGTCGACGTGGACCTCCTGCGGACGGCGACCGTCGATGTCGTCGCCCGACACGAGATCCTCCGGACGACCTTCCCGGCCGTCGACGGTCTGCCGTACCAGCACATCGCCGAGCCCGCGGATGTTGCCGAACGCCTGGACTGGCGGGTCGTGGCCAGCGCCGACGAACTCGCGACCGACCTGCGTCGCGGGTTCGATGTCGCGCACGAGTGGCCCCTGCGTGCCCGCGTTCTGCTCACCGGTGACGGGCGGGCGACCTTCGCCCTCGTCGCCCATCACATCGCTTTCGACGGTCAGTCGTTCGGTCCGCTCGCGACCGATCTCTTCGCCGCCTACGAAGCGCGAAGCCGTGGCGCAGCACCGGAGTTCGCTCCTCTCGACATCCAGTTCGCCGACTACGCCCTCTGGCAGCGCGAGGTGCTCGGCGCGCCCGAGGATCCGGATTCGGTGCTCGGCGGACAACTCGCCTACTGGCGAGACCGACTCGCAGGCCTGCCGGATGTCCTCGAACTGCCCGCCGACCGGCCCCGGCCGCTCGTCGCCAGCCACCGGGGCGACGTGCTCACCTTCGGCATCCCCGCCGACATCGGCCGCCGCGTCGATGCCATCGCCACCCGGCACGGCGCGACGCGGTTCATGGTGTTGCATGCGGCGTTCGCGGTCCTGCTCGCCCGTCTGACGGGTACCCACGACATCGCGGTCGGTACGCCGATCGGTGGCCGCGGGCAGAGCGAGCTGGACGCCATGGTCGGCATGTTCGTCAACACCCTCGTGCTGCGAACCGAGATCGATTCCGCCAGCGGGTTCGACGCTGTTCTCGACCGCGTCCGAGCCGACGACCTCGATGCCTTCGCGCACGCCGAGGTGCCGTTCGAGTCGGTGGTCGATGCGGTCAATCCCGTTCGCTCCGAGGCCTTCTCGCCTCTGGTTCAGGTCATCCTGTCGGTCGATCCGATCGGCACCGACGTCAGCGGTGCCGCCACGGTCAACGGTTTGACGGTCGCCCCGGTGGACATCACCGAGGCCCCCGCCCAGGTCGATCTCAATCTGACCGTCTCCACCGGTTCTGCCGACGAGGACTGGTCGGGAATCCTGACCTTTGCCACCGATCTCTTCGACCGAGGAACCGTCGAAGAGATGTCCCGGTGGTTCCTCCGCCTGCTCGACGGTGTGCTCGCATCCGAGCAGACCGCCGTCGGGGACATCCGGCTCCTCGCAGCAGAACAGGATCAGGCACTGCTCGCCGGGTCCGTCGGGCCGGCGGCGTCCGCCGCGGAGGAGACGATCGCCGATCTCGTCGGTGCCCGCGTGGCCGACTCCGCCCAGTCCCTCGCGCTCGTCACGGGGGAGCGCACGCTGACCTACGGCGAGTTCGGACTCCGCGTCGCCGCGGTCGCCCGGACGTTGATCGCCGAGGGCGTCGGTCCGAACACGGCCGTCGGCGTCGTCATGCGCCGGTCTGCCGGCACCGTCATCGCGGTGCACGCCATCATGGCAGCGGGTGGCCAGTACGTCCCCATCGATCCCGACACCCCGGCCGACCGCGCGCGGTACATGGTCGAGACCGCCGGTATCGGACCGGTCCTCGTGGAGAAGGGACACCGGCCCGTCGAGGTTCTCGATGTGCTCGACGGACGGTCGCCGATCATCGAACTCGACGCCGATGCACCGCTTTCCGCAGACGCGGCCCCGCTGTCGCCTTCCGAACGACTCGCCACACTGCGTCTCGACGACGCCGCCTACACGCTGTTCACCTCCGGCTCCACCGGCAGGCCGAAGGGTGTGACCATCTCGCATCGGGCCGTCGCCAACTTCGTCGCCTGGTTCGATTCGCTCATTCCCGCCGGGCCCCAGAGGCTGCTGTTCAAGACGCCGCACACATTCGATGCGTCGGTCCTGGAGCTGTTCTGGCCGTTGACGGCGGGGCAGACGATGGTGGTCGCGGACGCCGAAGGTCACCGCGACCCGAACTATCTCGCCGACGTCATGGCCGAGACCGGCGTGACCGTCGCCCAGTTCGTGCCGTCGCTGCTCTCGGTGTTCCTCGACGTCGTCGATCGACCGGATCTGCTCACGGGGCTGCAGATGCTGTTCAGCGGCGGCGAAGCCCTACCTCCGGCGGTTCTGCGGCGGTTCACCGAGCGCGTGCCCCACGCCCGGGTGGTCAACCTGTTCGGTCCCACCGAGGCCGCCGTCTACACGATGTCGTCGGCACTCGACGAGCCCGTCGACGTCGTGCCGATCGGTCGACCGATGCCGAACACCACCGCCTATGTGCTCGATGATCGCCTGCACCCGGTCCCAGACGGGGTGGCCGGCGAACTCTACCTCGGCGGTGTCCAATCCGCGCGCGGTTACGCGGCCCGGCCGGACCTGACCGCAGAGCGCTTCGTCGCGGATCCGTTCGGGGCCCCGGGAGCGCGGTTGTACCGGACCGGTGACCTCGTCCGCCGACGCCGCACCGGCGATCTGGATTACCTGGGCCGCACCGACTTCCAGGTGAAGCTGCGCGGACAGCGACTCGAACTCGGTGAGGTCGAGTCCGCGATCGCCGACGCGCCCGGTGTCGTCCACGCCGCGGCCCGCGTCGTCGCCGGGCCGGGCGGGGACCAGCTCGTCGGCTACGTCGCCCCCGCGACCGTCGATCTCGATGCCGTGCGCACATCGCTCTCGGACGCGCTCGCCGAGTACATGCGCCCCACCGCGTGGGTGCTCCTCGACGAGATGCCGCTGAACTCCGCCGGCAAGGTCGACCGCCGTTCGCTGCCCGAGCCCGAGCTGGAAGCGGCCGAATACGTCGCTCCCGCTTCGGAAGCCGAAGAGGCGATCGCCTGCGTGTTCGCCGGGCTGCTGGGCGTGGAGCAGGTGAGTGTCACCCAGTCGTTCTTCGACCTGGGCGGCAACTCGCTGTCGGCGATGCGTCTGACGTCCCGGGTGTCGGATGCCCTGGGTGTCGAGGTGACGGTCCGCGATGTGTTCGATGCCCCGACGGTGCGCGAGCTCGCCGAAGCAGTCCGGGGGCGACGTGCCCCGCTGCCCCCGGTGGCCCGGCCGGAGTCGCGTCCGGGGAACGTCCCGCTGTCCTTCGCGCAGCAGCGGATGTGGTTCATCAAC
>NZ_JSYC01000089.1:0-27707 GCF_054823965.1 Gordonia sp. GN26
CTCTCAGGTCTTCCGGGGCGGCGCCGTGGCGCGCTGACTCGAAGAAAGTTACGCAACCGTTTCGCCAGGGTCAAATCGCCAGGTGGCCACCCGACGCGTGGACCGTCGTTGCAGGTCACGGACTGCCGGCTGGCGCCGAAACCGTCTGTCGTGCGTCCATTCTCGACGAACCGGCGGATGTGACGTGCACCGCAGAACCATCCTTTCGGACAGGTACCTGCCCCCGCTAGGTCAGTTATGCGCAGGTCAGGATGTTTCTACGGTCGATTCATGACCATCACCGATCAGTCGACGACCGTCCGGGCTGCGCTTCTCGACTCATCTGCCGTACGCGAACGCGAGCCGCGGATTCTCCGATCTGCCCTTGTTCCCAGGGGTTTCACGCGCTGCGGTCTTCTGTCGTGGCGTCGGGTGGCCGGCATCCTCCAGATCGCGCATCCCTTCGACGAGGGGACGATCTCCGACTCGGTGGTCGTCGACGGCCTGGTGTCATTGGTCGACGCTGGTGTCCTGTCGGGACAGGAACAGTTCGAATCCGCTGCGGTGGGGATCATCCGGACCTCGGCGGGCACGTCCGCCGATGCGTGGTCGGCGTTCTACGACAACTCGATCCGTGAACTCCGCTGCGGGGCTTCGGCATTCGCGCCGGTTCACCGGCGCGCACGTTCGCTCGTCACCGGTTCGTCGGTGCTCGAGGTCGGTTCGTGCTTCGGATTCCTGGCCCTGGCGTGCGCGATGGACGGGTTCGAGGTGTCGGCCTGCGACATCTCGCCGGGCGCCGTCTCCCTGCTCTCGTGCGCTTCGCGTCGACTCGGACTGCCGGTCGACGCGACCGTCGGCGACGCGACCGCCCTCCCCTATGACGACGACTCCGTGGACACGGTCTCGCTCATCCACCTGCTCGAGCATCTCGACGCGGCCGGTGTGGAGGCGGCGCTGTCGGAGGCCCTTCGGGTGGCGAGGCGACGTGTGGTCGTCGCGGTCCCGTTCGAGGAGGAGCCCAGTCCGCACTTCGGACATCGTCTCCGGCTCACCGAGGAGGACCTGCACACCTGGGCGAGCGGCGTCGGGCACTCCGGAGCCGAGGTGTTCGTCGACCACGGCGGCTGGCTGGTCCTCACCCCGTAGGACCACCGGTCAGATGAGGCCGCGCTTGCTCGCGATGTACACCGCATCGGTGCGCTTGCTGACACCGAGCTTGCGGATGATGTTGCGGATGTGGAACTTCACGGTCGATTCGGAGATGTAG
Organism: Gordonia sp. GN26; assembly: GCF_054823965.1. Lineage (NCBI taxonomy): Bacteria > Bacillati > Actinomycetota > Actinomycetes > Mycobacteriales > Gordoniaceae > Gordonia > Gordonia sp. GN26. The sequence goes on from NZ_JSYC01000089.1 coordinate 1,250, forward strand.
AGCGTCTCCCCGATCCGCTTGTTGGACATGCCATCCGCCAGCAATCGTAAGACCTCGCGCTCGCGGTCGCTGAGTGTCTCGGTGGCCTCCGCCTCCCCCGACACCGTTCGCAACACCACCGCGGCGCTGCGCGGGTCGAACGCGCTGCCGCCGGTGGACACCGCCTGGATCGCACGCACGAGTTCGGTCGTGTCGACGTCCTTCACGACGTACCCCCGGGCTCCGGCGCGCACCGCGCGAACGACCAGGTCGTCGTCGAGGAACGTGGTGAGCACGAGTGCCGCGACCTCCGGGTGGCGCTGGGCGATGTCCTTGATCAGGCGCAGCCCCTCGTACTCGGTACCCGCGGACAGCTTGAGGTCCACGACCACGACGTCCGGTCGGCATGCGTTGACCTCGGCGAGCGCGGCGTCGTGCGAGCCGGCCTCCCCGACCACCTCGACGACCTCCTCCCGCTCCAGGAGTGAGCGCATCCCCTCCCGGAGCAGCGCATGATCGTCGACCAGCAGTGTCCGGATGGGCCTGACGTGCTTGCCCCGGCTGGGCGCGTCCCCGGCCGTCTTGTCGGTGCTCACGAGAACTCCCTGGTCGTCGTTCCGGGATCGGATGCGGTCGGCAGGATCGCGGTCAGCCGGATGCCTCCGGCCCGCGACCGGCGGATTCGAACCTCGCCGTCGAGTTCGGTCGCCCTCGAGGCCATGTTCGCCAGACCGCGATGACGTCCCGCCGCGAGGTCGCCGAGCGAAGCGGTCCGCAGCACACGCCGGAGGTGTTCGGGGTCGCCGACCCCGTCGTCGTCGACGGACAGCGACACCTGGTCCGGCGCATAGGTGAGAGTCACGGTGACCTCTGTCGCGCGTGCGTGGATCGCAGCGTTGAACAGCGCTTCCCCGGCGATCCGGAGCAGCGCGTGCTGGACGTCGTCGGTGAGGTCGCGGGAGCGGCCCCGGATGCGGACCGCGGTCGTCAGATCCGGCGGCATGTGCAGCGAGCACAGTTCGGTCAGGACCTCGTGGACGCTCGGCGACGGCACGCTCGCGGCGTTGTTGAGTGCGTAGATGAACGTCCGCAGCTGCTCGACCGCCTCCTTCGTGAGCCGGCCGGCCATCTGCAATCGCTCGAGTGCAGCCCCGTCGACGAGGTCGCGACACAGCTCGATCTGCACCCCCGCGGACAGGACCGACTGGGTCACCGAATCGTGCAGCTCGCGGGCGATCCGTGACCGTTCCTCGTTGAGGACCGTGGCGCGCATCGCGGCGGAGAGTTCACGTTGCGTGCGTTCGAGCTCGTCGTTCCGCTCGGCCAGTTCCGCAGCGTGACGGTGGGTTTCGGAGAAGAGCTCGGCGTTGAGCAGGGCGACGATCGCCTGGCTGGCCAGGATGCGCAGGACCACGACGTCGGTCGGGTCGACGACCCGGTCGGACGGCGTCCACGCAGACAGGCCGCCGACGACGTTGCCGTCGAGCTCGACCGGCACGTGCACGTGATCCTCGGACAGGATCGGGCCGTGCAGCACCGGCTCGTGGCCGCGCAGGATGTCGTTGAGTCGGTTCAGCACCTCGTCGGGCAGGCCGTCGGGCGGGGAGGCCGTCGCCGAACCCTCGAAGGCGTAGAGCCGGCCGCTCCCCGAACTGATCAGGTGACGCGGCGCGGACCGCTCGAGCCGACCGTCCGCGAGGCCGAAGACCACCCACTCGGCGCCCAGGTGATCGCGTGCGGCCTCGACCACCGCGATGACCAGCGCCTCGGGCCCCTCGGCGGTGCGCACCAGCGCCCGCGAGATCCGTTCCAGGGCACCGACCACCCGGCTCAGCCGGGCCTCGACACCGCGGTACTGGGCATAGTGACTGCCCTTGACGCTGCGGAGGCCGACGAGGCTCTCGAGGTCGGAACGGGCGGGTTCCCGCTCGGGGTCGGGCCGCGCGGCGCCGGCCATCACAGGGCCTCCGCATACAGATCGCGAATCCCGGCCGCCTGCGGTCGGCGCGGGTTGGTGGTCATGCACGAGTCCGCGAGGGCGTGCGTGGTGAGTCGGTCGAGGTCTTCGGCGCGAACCCCCAACGGCGTCAACGACTCCGGCATCCCGACCCGGGCTCCCAGTCCCCCGACCGCGTCGGCGAGACGGTCAGCGACCATGCGTGCGTTCCCGTCGGTGGACAGGCCGATCGCCCCGGCGAGGTCGACGAAGCCGTCGGCGCACACCTCCGCGTTGTAGCGGATGACGTGCGGCAACAGCACCGCGTTGATCGCTCCATGGGGTGCGTCGCAGTGCCCGCCGACCGGGTGACTCATCGCATGCGTCGCGCCGAGGATCGCATTGGTGAACGCCATCCCGGCCCGCAGCGACGCCAGCGACATCTCCTCGGCCGCGACCTTGTCCAGCGGATCGTCGACGAGCCGCTCGAGGTGGGTCCAGACTCCCCGGATCGATTCCAGCGCAAGCGAATCGGTCATCCGTCCGTGCGCGAGCGAGACATACGCCTCGACGCAGTGCGTCAGGACGTCCATGCCGACCTGGGCGGTGACCTCGGCCGGCACCGTGGTGAGCAGTTTCGGATCGCTCACCGACAGGTCCGGCACCAGCGAGCGGCCGATGATGGTGACCTTGGTGCGGCGCTGCGCGTCGTTGATGATGCAGAACTGCGAGACGTCGGCGCCGCTGCCGGCAGTGGTGGGCACCGCGACGAGCGGCGGCAGGGGCCGGTGGGCGCGATCGATGCCCTCGTACTCCAGGATGTGGCCGCCGTTGGACGCGAGCACCGCGACCCCCTTGGCGGCGTCGATGACCGATCCGCCGCCGAGCGCCACGAGCCCGTCCGCGTCGTGCGAGTTGTACGCCAGGAACGCGGCGGTGACCTCACCGGCGCGCGGGTTGGGCGAGACGTCGAGGAAGGCGGCCGCGTGCAGACCGGCATCGGCCAGCCCCGACATCAGCTGTGCATACCAGGGGGTGCCTTCCAGACCGCGGTCGCTGACCACCAGCGGGCGGCGCATCCCGAGACCAGAGGTGGCGAGCGGCACCTCACCGAAAGCGCCCGGTCCGAGCACGATCTCGGGGGCATGGAACTTGGCGACATGACCGGCGCTGCGTCGGCGCGTGCCACCCTGCATCCGTTGTCCTCCGATCACCACGGGCCGATGACTCGCTGTCCGCGACCCGCACATCCGACGCTACTCACGTCACCTCAGCGCTGCACCAAGTTCATCACAGCGCGCGAGCATCTCGGCGCCGTCCCGCACGCTGACCACCCCGCTGCAGTGCTCGGCATAGTCGGCCATCGCACAACCCGTCTGGGACCAGTACCGTGACGGCTCCGGCGTCACCCAGGCGAGCCGGTGCGCACGTCGACCGATCTCGGCGACGAGGTCGGTGCGTGCATCGAATCCGTTGCTGCGTGCGTCGCCGACGACGAGCACCGAGGTACGCGGCGTGATGAGGTCGCCGAACTCGCCCAGCAACCCGGCGAACATCTGCCCATAGTCACTCGTCGCGGCCAGGTCGAGGCCGTCGGCGGCGAGCACTGCGGCCAGCGCAGCGTCGGCGGACGCGGCCCGGAGCGCCGTGGTGACGCGCACCGGACGGTCGACGAAGGCGACGACCTCGCATCGGTCGCCGAATCGGTGCAGGGTCTGGGCGAGCCGCAGGATGAAGCCGGTGACCGGCCGGACCGACAGCGAGACGTCGACCAGGACCAGCAGTCTCACCGGGCCGGGCCGCGGACGCCGGCGCCACAGTTCGGCCGGCACCCCGTCGGTCGCCACCGCGGCGCGCATCGTGGCGCGGATGTCGAGCGTTCCGCGGTCTCCGGGACGGATCACCCGGCGCGGGGCACCGCGCATGCGCTGGACCAGCCGGTGGCACGCGCGGTCGATGTCCGCCTGCTCGGTGCGCGCGGGCGCGGACTGTCCGAGTGCGTCGCCCATGGCGATCCCGGCCGCCTCGAGGCGTTCGGTGAACGCGTCGACGAAGGCCGCGAGCGCCCGTTCGAGTTCGACGCGACGCGCGTCGTCGAGGTCGGCGTTCCCGTCGGCGCCGTAGGCGCTGCGCGGGTCGTAGGCGTCGAGCGCCGCCAGGATCGCGGCGGCGCCGGTCAGACCCAGCGGCGTGGACTCCACCCGGGCGGCGGCACCGGTCAGTTCACCCACGGTTGCCGAATCGGCGGAATCGATCTCGACGGTGTAGGTCACTCCCCCGCTCACCGAACCGCTGTCCGGGTCGACGCCGAGCTGCTCGGCGCCGGCGGAGACGGTGAAGTCGTTCTCCTCGCGATGGGCGCTCTCGCCATGACGCTCACCCGCGTCGGGATCGGGCGCCATCAGGTCGCCGATCTCCTCGGTGTGTTCGTCGGCGCCGATGCGACGGGCCGCCCCTTCGAACTCCTCGTCCCAGACGACGTCGTCGGGGAGGTCCGCGGCGGCACCCCGTGGCCTGGGCAGATCCGCCTCCCGACCGGAACCGGGGTCGGCGTCGAGGAAGAAGACGTCGAAGGCGTGCTCGAAACCCTCGGTCTCGTAACCGTATTTGACCGAGACGCTACGCAGGGCCGCGCGCAGCACGCCGAGATCGCCGCCCCCGACGATGGCCAGCGTCCGGCGGATCTCGATCACCTCCGCGGGCGACGCCGCGACCCCGGCACCGCGCAGCGCCTGCCCGAACAGGACCGCGAGCAGGTCGAGGATCTCGGCGCGGCGGACGTTCTCCTTCGGCGGCGTGAGCACGGTCATCGGCCCGCGTGGACCCCGGCGCTGCGGGCCCGGCCCGCACCGAACGCCCGCGCCGTGACCGAGCCCCGCGGCGTCGTGCCGTCGACCCCGACCTCCGCGACGGGCGTGTCGGCGGCGGCCGGCGACAGCACGCGACGAGCGAGGTCGAGGTCGGTGCCGAACTTGACCAGCAACGACAGCAACGCGGCGTCGGCCGGAGCGGGACCGGAACCGACCTCCGGGCGGGGTCCGGTGGTCTTGAGGTATGAGGCCGCCCGGGCGGCGTCGATGACCTCGGCGATCGAGGGGCTCTTGCGCAGCGGCAGGTCGCGGAGTCGGCGGGCGAGGTCGACGACCTCGCCGATGACCTCGTCCTCGATGTCGGGCGCGCGCACCGCGACTATGGCGCGCTCGGTCTCCGGGTCCGGATAGTCGACCTGGAAGTGCAGGCACCTGCGCTTGAGGGCCGGCGAGAGTTCCCGGGTGTCGTTGGAGGTCAGGATCACCCAGGGCGACGACCGCGCGGTGAACGTGCCGAGTTCGGGCACCGACACCTGGCGTTCGGCGAGCACCTCGAGCATGACCGCCTCCATCGCCTCGTCGGTGCGATCGATCTCGTCGACGAGGAGCACGGTGGGGGTGGTCGAGGTGATCGCGGCCAGCAGCGGCCGGGCCACCAGGAAGTCCTCGGTGTACACGCCGACCTCGGTACGCGCCAAGGCCGCCGAAGCCGCCGAAAGGCTTGTCTCCGCGGCCAGTTCGGCGCTGATGCGATCGCGCAGCATCTGCACGTGCAGCAGCTGGCGGGCGTAGTCCCACTCGTAGAGGGCACGCGAGTCGTCGAGTCCCTCGTAACACTGCAGGCGGATGAGTTCGCGCCCCGACGCCGCGGCCAGCGCCTTGGCCAGTTCGGTCTTGCCGACGCCGGCCGGCCCCTCCAGGAGCAGCGGGCGGTCGAGCAGCATCGCCAGGTGCACGACGACCGCCAGCTCGGGTCCGATCAGGTATCCCTGCTCGCCCAGGGCGGCGGTCAGTTCCTCTGCGGAGGCGAAACGAGCGGTCTCGTCGGCGTCCGCCAGGCGGGCCAGACCGGTGGAGGTGTGCGTCATCGGGTCGCCAGACCTTCCTTCGTCGGATCGGTGGGGTGGGACGGACCTCATGCCCCGGGAGGGATCTCCCCTCCCGGGGCACGACTCCGCCACGGGCGTCGTGGGGGGTCGACGCCCGGGGGCATGATCAGTAGCTGCCGGTGAAGGCGTGCGTGACCATGGGGATCAGCGATTCGACGGTGCTCTCGCGGGGGTTGCCCGGGGTGCACCAGTCGCCCATCATGTGCTCGGCGATGGCGCGGATCTGCTTCTCCGAGGTGTCGATACCCTCGCCGCGGCCCTCGTACTTACCGGTGTTCATCCGGTTCTTCTCGTAGCTGTTGGTCGACAGCTGTCCGAAGTTGTCGGGGATACCGAGGTCCTTCGACAGGCGGATGGCCTCCTCGACCGCGGCGTCGGCGGCCTGGACGGTGGTCATCTTCGAGGTGTCGACGCCGAGCAGCGCGGCGATCTCTGCATAACGCTCGAAGCGGGAGGGCAGGTTGTACTCCCACACGCGGGGCAGCGCGATGGCGTTGTTGAGACCGTGGTGGCTGTCGTAGAAGGCGCTCACCGCGTGGGACAGGCTGTGCACCAGGCCGAGACCGCCGGAGTTGAACGCCTGCGCCGAGATGTACTGCGCGTGCATCATTCCCGTGCGCGCCTCGAGGTTGCGCGGATCGTAGACGGCGGTCCGAAGGTGCTTGGCGATCAGTTCGATCGCGTACTTCGCGTTGCCGAGCGACGGCGCGAAGTCCAGTCGCGAGACGTACGGTTCACTGGCGTGGGCGAGGACGTCGAAGCCACAGAACGCGGTGAAATGCTCCGGACAGGGGTAGTACAGCAGCGGGTCGTCCATCGCGAGATCGACGAGACAGGTGTCGTCGAACGCGACCCACTTGTGCGGGTTGTTCATGTCCGAGGTGTCGGTGATGACATACGCCCAGGAGGTCTCCGAGCCGGTGCCCGCGGTGGTCGAGACCGCGATGTGCTTCGGGTTCTCCTTGTTGGTGGCCTTGGAGAAGCCCTCGAACTCGTTGATGTTTCGGCCGTCGTGCGCGATCACCATGCGGGCGCCCTTGGCGGCGTCGTGGCTGGAACCACCGCCGACCGAGATGATGCCGTCGCACTTCTCCGACTGGTACAGCGCGGCGGCGTCCATGACGTTGTAGTCCTTGGGATTGGACTCCACCTGGTCGAAGAGGACCACGTCGACACCCTGGTACTCGATCTTGCCGATCAGTTCCTCGATGATGCCCGAACCACGGAGACCGGTGGTCATCAGCAGGGCACGGGTCATGCCCAGTTCCTTGGCCTCGACACCGAGCATGTCGTGCGCACCGACGCCCAGCTTCGCCTTCGGGAACGGGTGGAACTCCTTGATCGGGAAGTCCCAGATCTGGTTCAGCTCAATGGCCATGGGGGTGAACTCCTTGTGACGGTTGGGTCTGTCACAACGAGAATGTCGCTCAGATCACAACGGCCACAAGGGGTCCTGACCCTTGGCGGGCAGGGTCGGTCCAACGGGACGGGGGTACCACCTGTCCGATCGGACAGGTCGGCACACGCGAATCAGTCGGAGACGCGCTCGATCTCGCCGCCGAGGCTGCGGAGGATCTCCACGAAGTGCGGGTAACCGCGGTCGATGTGTTCGACGTCGTGCACCTCGGTCACGCCGTCGGCGACGAGGCCCGCGAGGACCAGGCCGGCGCCGGCGCGGATGTCCGAACACCAGACGGGTGCGCTCGAGAGCTTCTCGATGCCGCGGATCACCGCATGGTGTCCGTCGGTGCGTGCGTCTGCCCCGAGGCGCACCATCTCCTCGACGAAGCGGAACCTCGCCTCGAAGACGTTCTCGGTGATGACGGACATGCCCTCGGAGATGGCGGCGAGGCCGATGGCCATCGGCTGAAGGTCGGTGGGGAAACCGGGGAACGGCAGCGTCGAGACGTTGACCGCGACCGGCCGACTGTCGTGACGCACCCGGAACCCGTCGTCGAAGGTGTCGACGCGGGCACCGGTGTCGACGAGCTTGTTGAGTACGAGCTGCAGGTGTTCGGGCAGAACACCGCGGACGGTCACGTCGCCGCGCGTCATCGCGGCGGCGATGCCCCAGGTGGCGCCGACGATGCGGTCCCCCACCACGCGGTGGGTCGTGGGATGCAGGCGGTCGACGCCGTTCACGGTCAGCGTCGACGTACCGGCGCCCTCGATCTGCGCACCCATCTGCTGCAACATCACGCAGAGGTCGACGATCTCGGGCTCGCGGGCGGCGTTGTCGATGGTCGTCTGGCCCTCGGCGAGCACCGCGGCCATCAGGATGTTCTCGGTGGCACCCACCGACGGGAACTCGAGCGCGATGGGCGCGCCGACGAGCGCGTCGGCCTCGGCGACCACGCAACCGTGCTCGATGGAGCTGGTCGCACCGAGGGCGCGCAGACCCGCCTGATGCATGTCGAGGGGCCGCGACCCGATCGCGTCACCACCCGGAAGCGCCACGACGGCTCGATGGCACCGGGCCATCAGCGGACCGAGGACGCACACCGAGGCACGGAACTGCCGAACAGCTGCGAAATCGGCGTGGAACTTCGGTTCGGCCGGGGACGTGATCGACACGGTGTCGCCGTCCATCTCGACGACAGCACCGAGACCTCGCAGGACGTCGGCCATCAGCGGCACGTCGGCGATCTCCGGTGCGTTCGTCAGCACCGTCGTCCCCTCGGCCAGCAATGCCGCCGCCATCAGCTTCAGCACGCTGTTCTTGGCGCCACCCACCGACACCTCACCGGACAGACGTGCCCCGCCCGTCACCAGAAACCGATCGCTCACGCATGCCACCTTATCCGCCGCCGTCCGGCACTCATCGCACGCAGTACATTCAACGCATGGCCGTTCATCTGACGAGGATCTACACCCGCACCGGCGACGACGGTTCGACCGGTTTGAGCGACTTCTCGCGCGTCCCCAAGACGGATCCGCGCGTGGTCGCCTATGCCGACTGTGACGAAGCGAACGCCGCGATCGGCGCGGCACTGGCTCTCGGCGGTGACGTACCCGCCGACATCGCCGCGGTGCTGTCCACGGTGCAGAACGACCTGTTCGACGCCGGCGCCGACCTGTCGTCGCCCATCGTGGAGAACCCGAAGTACCCGCCGCTGCGGATCGCCCAGGAGTACATCGACGCCCTCGAGGGCTGGTGTGACGACTTCGGCGCCGATCTGCCGCCGCTGGACTCGTTCATCCTCCCCGGCGGCACCCCGTTGGCGGCCCTCCTGCACCAGGCGCGCACCGTGACCCGTCGTGCGGAGCGTTCGGCCTGGGCCGCGGTGGCGGCACACCCGGACACCACCAGCGTGTTGCCGGCGAAGTACCTCAACCGACTGTCGGACCTGTTGTTCATCCTGTCGCGGGTGGCCAACCGGGCACCCGACGGCACGCTCGGCGACGTGAAGTGGGTTCCGGGCGGCAACCGGCAACGTCCGGAATCATCCGACAGCTGAGAACTGGGCGCCGAAAGACGCGAATACCGGCGCGATCCCGCCGACCGGCGGGATCAGGCGCTCTTACGCCGCTGTGACCGTGCGGACTGCCGCGACTCCAGCCAGGACTGGAACGCGGTGACCGCGCCCGGGCCCATGGCGAGCTCGTAGCCGTCCTTGACCTTGCCGTCGGTGCCCGCACCATCGGAACCCTTGCCGATGGTGGGGGTCTTGCCGGTGGTCTGTACCTGGAGGATCAGCATGCCCTCGAGGATCTCCGTCTCGGTGCCCTCGGGACGGCGACGGCCGGCGATCTCGATGCCCTGACGGGCGAAAGTGACGTTCGGGCCCGGACGCAGCGATGCCAGCCGGTAGTAGCGCAGTGAATTGTCGCTGTAGTGCACCGTGCCGTGTCGCCAGCCGTGATCGACCTCCGCCGGGATGGTGCGCAGCAGGATCGGGGTGCCCACGCGTCGGAGCTGGGCCAGACGCACCGCCAGCAACACACAGACGATGACGGCAACCGCCAGCAGCACACTGAGCAACACGACCAGCAGCGTCATCACCTACTCCTCTGTGCAATCACCGCATACGTCCGATCCGCCGTCGAAATCCTGATCGAGGATGGACGGCATGACCGGCAAGCGGGACAAGGGCTGTGGATCCAGCATGCCAGATCACGCACATCGGACGCGAAACGACCTCGGCCGGTCACCGGACGTGAGTCCGATGACCGGCCGAGGCGACCGTCGCGCGAGCGAGGGTGTTACTTCGAAAGGTGCTGTGCCGCAGTCAAACGCGCGTGAGCACGGTGATACTCCGGGGAGTCCGGCTCAGCCTGCTCGAGTGCGGTCTTCTCCGCGTTGATGTCGACGTCGTCGGCCCAGTCGGCCGACTCCGCGAGCACCGTGACGGCCTCGCCGGTGACGGACAGGAATCCGCCTTCGACCGCGGCCGCGCGGCGATTGCCGTTCTCCTCGACGATCACCACGAAACCACCCGGGACCAGCTGGCCCAGGAGCGGCTCGTGGTTGGCCAGGATGCCCAGCTCGCCGACCGTGGTCTGCGCGATCAGGAACGTGGCCTCGCCCGAGTACAGGCTCGAATCCGCGGAGACAACCTCCACGTGGAAGGACTTCTCAGCCATGGATTACCGCTACTTTCCGGCGATCTTGGCGGCGGCGGCCTCCACGTCGTCGAGTCCACCGCAGCTGTTGAACGCCTGCTCGGGCAGGTGGTCGAACTCGCCCTTGGCGACACGGTCGAATGCCTCGATGGTGTCCGCGAGCGGGACGACCGAGCCCTTCTGACCGGTGAACTTCTCGGCGACGAGGAAGTTCTGGCCGAGGAACTTCTGGATACGGCGAGCACGCTGCACCGTGACCTTGTCCTCTTCGGAGAGCTCGTCCATACCGAGGATGGCGATGATGTCCTGCAGCTCCTTGTACTTCTGCAGGATGCGCTTGACCTCGTTGGCGACGCGGAAGTGCTCGTCGCCCACGATCGAGGCCTCGAGGATGCGCGAGGTCGACGTCAGCGGGTCCACGGCGGGGTAGATACCCAGCTGCGAGATCGGACGCGAGAGCTCGGTGGTCGCATCGAGGTGCGCGAAGGTGGTCGCCGGCGCCGGGTCGGTGTAGTCGTCGGCGGGGACGTAGATCGCCTGCAGCGAGGTGATCGAGCGGCCCTTGGTCGAGGTGATGCGCTCCTGGAGCTCGCCCATCTCGTCGGCCAGGGTCGGCTGGTAGCCCACCGCGGACGGCATACGGCCGAGGAGGGTCGAGACCTCCGAGCCGGCCTGCGTGAAGCGGAAGATGTTGTCGATGAACAGCAGCACGTCCTGGTGCTTCACATCGCGGAAGTACTCCGCCATGGTCAGCGCCGACAGAGCCACGCGCATACGCGTGCCCGGCGGCTCGTCCATCTGACCGAACACCAAGGCGGTGTCCTGGAGAACGCCCATCTCCTCCATCTCGAGGTGGAGGTCGGTGCCCTCACGGGTGCGCTCGCCGACACCGGCGAACACCGAGGTGCCGGAGAACTCGCGCGCGATACGCGTGATCATCTCCTGGATGAGGACGGTCTTGCCGACGCCCGCACCACCGAACAGACCGATCTTGCCGCCCTTGACGTACGGGGTCAGCAGGTCGATGACCTTGATGCCGGTCTCGAGGATCTCGGTCTTGCCCTCGAGCTCGTCGAAGGCCGGGGGCTTGCGGTGGATGCTCCACTGCTCGCCGTCGCGACCCAGGCCGGGGCTGTCGAGGCAGTCGCCGAGGGCGTTGAAGACGTGGCCCTTCACGACGTCGCCGACCGGCACGACGATCGACTTGCCGGTGTCGGAGACCGACGCACCGCGGACGAGGCCGTCGGTGGGCTGCATCGAGATGGTGCGCACCAGGTTGTCACCGAGGTGCTGCGCGACCTCGAGGGTCAGGGTCTTGGCAACCGAGGAGAGGGTGACCTCGGCGTGCAGGGCGTTGAACAGCTCAGGGATCGAGCCCCGGGGGAACTCGACGTCGACCACGGGGCCGATGATGCGGACGACCCGCCCGTCGGCGGAACCCGCCGACTGCGCGGAGGGGGTTTCTACTGCTGCGGTCATGGTGCTTGGGTCACTTCCTCTTGATCGAAGTATTGGTTCTCGTCGTCAGGACTCGGGGGCGCTGCGGCTAGTTGGCCAGTGCGCTCGAACCACCGACGATCTCGCTGATTTCCTGGGTGATCTGGGCCTGGCGGAGCTGGTTGGCCTCGCGTGAATACGTCTTGGCCAATTCCTCGGCGTTGTCGGTCGCCGCCTTCATGGCGGTGCGTCGAGCCGCCGACTCCGATGCGGCCGAATCCAGCAGTGCCGCGTACACCCGCGTTGCCACGTACTTCGGCAGCAGCGCGTCGAGCAGGGCATCCGCACCCGGCTCGAACGTGTAGTTCCGAGACGGGGTGTCGTCGGACGACTCGTCGTCCTCGGACACGACCAGCGGCGCCACCCGGCGGACCTCCGGTACCTGCGACAGCATCGACTGGAACCGGGTGTAGACCAGGTGCAGTTCGTCGACGCCCTCGAGGACGCCGTCGCCACCCGGACGCTCGACGTCGGTGCCCGACCCGGCCACGAACAGATCCACCAGGAACTGTGTCGGCTCGGCGGCGTCCATGTACTTCGGCGCCTCCGAGAAGCCCGTCCACGAGTCCGAGACGGTCAGGCCGCGGAAGTTGAAGAACCCCACACCCTTTCGACCCATCACGAAGAGCACGGGTTCCTTGCCCTCCTCGCGCAGCAGCGCGATGAGTTCACGGGTCGCCTTGAGCACGTTGGCGTTGTAGCCACCGCACATGCCGCGGTCGCTGGTGACCACCAGGATCGCCGCGCGCTTGGGATTCTCGCGCTCGTTCAGCAGCGGGTTGTCCAGGTAGCCCGAGTTGCTCGCGAGCTCGGAGAGCACCGTCGTCATCTCTTCCGAGTACGGCTTCGCCGCCGCGACGCGACCCTGGGCCTTCGTGATACGCGAGGTCGCGATCAGCTCCTGAGCCTTGGTGATCTTCTTGGTCGACTGGACCGACCGGATGCGTGAGCGCAGCTCACGAATGCTGGCCATGAGCCCTCACCCCTTCCTTATCGCAATGTCCGTTGACGTCTGAGATCACTTGCGGATCTTGATCTCTTCGTTCTCGACGTTCTCGGCATCCATTGCCTGCGCCTCGGCCTCGTTGACCACGCGACGGCCGTCGTGGGTGAGGTAGCCGTTCTTGAACTTGTTGGTCTCGGCGACGAGGGCCTCGGCCTGGTCGTCGGCGAGCGCCTTGCCGCCGGCGATCGAGTCGTAGACACCCTTCGCGTTGTGGTGCAGGTGGCTCAGCAGCTGGGTCTCGAAGTTGCGCACGTCGTCGACCGGGACCGAGTCGTAGTGGCCCTCACCGCAGAGGTAGATCGAGACGATCTGGTCCTCGACCGAGAACGGGCTGTACTGGTCCTGCTTGAGCATCTCGACCCAGCGTGCGCCGCGCTCGAGCTGCGCCTTCGACGCATCGTCGAGGTCGGAGGCGAAGGCCGAGAAGGCTTCCAGCTCGCGGAACTGGGCCAGCTCCAGACGCAGCGAACCCGAGACCTTCTTGAGGCCCTTGGTCTGTGCGGCACCACCGACGCGGGACACCGAGGTACCGACGTTGATGGCCGGGCGGACACCCTTGTTGAAGAGGTCCGACTCGAGGAAGACCTGGCCGTCGGTGATCGAGATGACGTTGGTCGGGATGAACGCCGAGACGTCGTTGGCCTTGGTCTCGATGATCGGCAGACCGGTCATCGAACCACCGCCGAGCTCGTCGGAGAGCTTTGCACAACGCTCCAGGAGGCGCGAGTGCAAGTAGAAGACGTCACCGGGGTATGCCTCGCGGCCCGGCGGACGACGCAGCAGCAGCGAGATGGCGCGGTAGGCCTCGGCCTGCTTGGTCAGGTCGTCGAACACGATGAGGACGTGCTTGCCCTGGTACATCCAGTGCTGGCCGATGGCCGAACCGGTGTAGGGGGCGAGCCACTTGAAGCCGGCCGAGTCAGAAGCCGGGGCGGCGACGATGGTGGTGTACTCCATCGCGCCGGCCTCTTCGAGAGCGGACTTGACGCCGGCGATGGTCGAACCCTTCTGACCGATCGCGACGTAGATGCAGCGGACCTGCTTGGTGGGGTCGCCGGTCTCCCAGTTCGCCTTCTGGTTCAGGATGGCGTCGATGCAGACGGCGGTCTTGCCGGTCTTGCGGTCGCCGATGACGAGCTGACGCTGTCCGCGGCCGATGGCGGTCATGGCGTCGATGGCCTTGATGCCGGTGGCGAGGGACTCCTCGACGGGCTGGCGCTCGAGCACCGACGCGGCCTGCAGCTCCAGGACGCGCTGCTCTTCGGCTTCGATGTCGCCCTGACCGTCGATCGGGGCGCCGAGGGGATCGACCACGCGGCCGAGGAAGGCGTCGCCGACGGGCACGGAGAGCACGTTGCCGGTACGGCTGACCTGCTGGCCTTCTTCCAGGGACTCGTAGTCACCCAGGATGACGGCGCCGATCTCGTCCTCGTCGAGGTTCAGCGCGACGCCGAGGACGCCGCCGGGGAACTCGAGGAGCTCGTTGGCCATTGCGCTGGGCAGTCCGCTGACGTGAGCGATACCGTCCGACGTATCGGTGATGATGCCGACCTCGTCACGCGACGCTTCGGCTTCGAACGACGAGACGTACTGCTCGATCGCTCCCTTAATCTCGTCTGGTGAGATCGTCAACTCCGCCATGGGTTCTCGTCTTTCCTTGATTAGCTCTGAGGCTTTAGGGCTCGGGCTTGGGGTGTTCAGGTGGTCAGGGGTCGAGCTGCGTCAGCGCGGCAGGGTCTCGGCTGCCTTCGCGAGGCGCGTGGCGACATCGGCGTCGATGACCTCGTCGCCGACGCTGATCCGCAGGCCGCCCAGCAGTTCGGGCTGGACCTCGGTCTGCACCGAGATGGTGCGGCCGTAGATCCCGCCGAGGACGGTCGCGAGGCGCTCGACCTGTGCATCGGCCAGCTTGGAGGCCGACACGACGTGGGCGACCGATTCGCCGCGTCGGGCGGCGGCCAGCTCGGCGAGCTGATCGACGGCGACATCGGCGGCCTGACCGTTCAGCAGGCGGACGGTCGAGGACAGCAGCGTCCAGGTGTGGCCACTGACCTTGTCCCCCACCAGCTTCTGCAGGAGGTCGACGCGCTTGTCGGCGTCCTTGCTGTGATCGGAGAGCAGCGACGCGAGCTGCGGGTTGGCCTCCAGGATCCGGCTGACGCGGAACAGCTCGTCCTCGACCTGCTCGATGACCCCGTCACGCTCGGCGGCGGTCAGCACGATCAGCGAGTTCTGACGACGCAGGGCGGCGATGAAGTCGCCCGACGACGACCAGCGCTGAGTCGAGGCGGTCGCGAGGACCTCCACGACCACCGGGGCCACCTTGCCGTCGAACAGGGTGTGCACCAGCGAGTTCTTGCCGGCGGCGTTCTCGTCGTCCTCGACCAGGCGCTTGCGCAGCACCGGGTTCTCGCCGAGGAAGTTGATGGCCGCGGTCAGGTCACCCGACGCCGCGGAGAGAGCCGCACCGTCGAGGTCGCCCGCAGCCGAGTCGAACTTGTCCGACACGGCGAGAGCGGCGTCGCGGCTCGCGGCACGCATGGCGTGCAGACCGACGAGCTTGGCGCTCGACGGAATGGCCGACGACGATCCCGACGACATCTCCTCGAGCTCGTCAATGACCCGGTCGACGCTGGCGGCCTGGGCCGAGTCGTCGGCGAGGTGGTTGCGCACGAGTTCGCCGGCCTTGTCGACCGCGGCGAGGCCGAGGTCGGTACGAAGCTGACGGACCAGGTTCGCCCGCACCAGCGCGACCTGGTTGCGGCCGTGCTCGGAGATGCGCTTGACCTCGTGATCGGCCTGGGCGCGGATGTCGGAGGTGATCGCCTCGGCGTCTGCCGCGGCGTCCTTCTTCATCTGCTCTGCCTCGGCCTTGGCCTCGGCGACGGCCTTTTCACGGGCCTTCTGGCCTTCGGCGACCCGCTTCTTGGCGGCTTCGGCCTCGGCGAGTTGGGTGCGCACCGTCTCCTGACGATCACGCATCATCTTCTGCACCGGCGGGCGGACGTACTTCCACAGCAGGAAGATGATGACCGCGAAGCCGAAGAGCTGAGCGATGAAGATCGCAGGGTCGAACGCAGCACCGATGTCGTGGAGCCAGGTGCCGATGGGGCCCTGGTCGGATTCGGTCTCAGTGTTGGCAGCCATCAGTTCACCGCTCCGCTCGTCGATCGGGTGTCGGAAAGAGTGGCCGAGTCGACACCGAGCACACGCGCCGCGAGGGTCTTGGCGAGTGTGTCCACATCAGCTGCAGCCGTCGATGCCGCCTGCTCACCCTGAGCCGCCAGCTCGGAGCTGGTCGACTGCAGGGCAGCGTCGGCCTCGGCGGTCGCTCGCTGCTTCATCTCGTTCAGCTGTTCACGGCCCTGTGCGCGAGCTTCGTCGCGCTTGGCGGTGGCCTCACCGCGCGCTTCCTTGAGGAGCGAACGGAACTGCACGTCCGCATCCTCGAATTCGGCGGCGGCAGTCCGATTGTCCTCCGCGGTGCGGTGGATCATCTCGTCCCGCTCCTCGAGGACCTGCTGAATCGGCGGAACCACGAACTTGCGGATGACCAGCAGCAAAATCACGAAGATGAGCAGGACAACGAAGAACGTTCCATTCGGAAGCAGGAAGTTCTCTGCAGCAAGCGTCATTGTGGTGAGGTGTCGTTTCTACTCGGCGACAAAAGGGAGAGCGGTGATCAGCCGGCGCTGATCGGGGTGGCGAACACGAAGAGCGCCATGAAGGCCAGGTTGATGAAGTAAGCGGCCTCAACCAGACCAACGGTGATGAAGAACGGGGTGAACAGACGACCCTGAGCCTCCGGCTGGCGAGCGATACCGGCGATGAGCTGGCTACCGGCCAGGCCGTTACCGATACCGGCACCAACGGCGCCACCGGCCATGATCAGGCCGCCACCGATGAGTGCGCCGAGGCCAATGTAAGGATCCATTGTGATATTTCCCTTTCGGTTGCTGACAACTGGTGTGTCAGGTCTGTGGCTGCGACGACAGGCGCCGACGCAGGTCGGTCATGTGCGGTTGTGGTCGCGGCGTCTCCGCCGCGAGGTGCCCTGGACGGGCGGTCAGTGATCCTCGGTCTCCATCGACTGCGAGAAGTAGAGGATCGTCAGCAGCGCGAAGATGAACGCCTGGATCAGGCCGACGAACAGCTCGAAGGACTTCCAGATCGCGTTGGGCGCCCACATGATGTACGGCGGGAACAGGGCGATCAGGGCGACCATCATGCTGCCGGCGAACACGTTGCCGAAGAGTCGCAGCGAGAGCGAGATCGGCTTGGTGAACTCCTCGATCACGTTGATCGGCGCGAGGAAGGCGACGTGGCCCTTCACGATGCGAGCCGGGTGACCCAGCAGGCCGCGGGCCCGGAAGCCGGCGATCTGGTACCAGACGAAGACGAAGAGGGCGAGCGCGTAGGCGAAGTTCACGTCCGCGGCCGGCGGCTTGAGGATCTCGTGGTGACCCACCTGGACCGGCAGAACCGACAGCCAGTTGGAGATCAGGATGAAGGTGAACAGCGAGACCGCGAGCGGGAGGACGTACGGAGCGACCTTCATGCCGATCGCGCTCTCGACCTGTCCGCGCATCTGGATGGTGACGGCTTCCCAGAAGAGCTGCACACCGGACGGGACGCCGGTCGAGGTGACCTTGGACTTCAGGTAGAAGGCCAGCGCGAGCATGATCAACGCCGCGAGCGCCGTCGCGATGATGGTTTCCAGATTGAAGGTCAGTCCGAAGAGCTCGAACTTGGTGTAATGACCCACCTGAATGGCTGGTTCGCCATCCTCTGCGGCTAGGTAGAAGGCGGTCGTCATGGTTGGCTACGAAGTCCTTTCATCACCGGAATGACCGTGTTCAGCACCAAGACCACCTGGCCGATGGCGAGTCCGAACATCGCGCCCAACCCGTCGGGTTGGACCAGAAACGCCGCCAGCAGAGCGAGCACCGTGATGGCACCGAGTCGCAAGGCGGAGTTGAGAGCAAGAGCGGTTTTACGGGGGTTCAACTCGGCGGTGACCGTGTCGACGGCACGCTTCACGAGCAGTGCGTTGACCAGGATTCCCGCGACTCCGAGCAGGAAGAACACTGCGAAGAGGGGATGACCGACGAGGATCGAGACCACCGCGACCACAAGCGTCACGCCGCCGGCGATGAGTGCCGGACGACGCAGACCGGTGGGCGCCTGCGGATAGACGGGGGCTGAATCAGGGGCAGAAGTCTCCATGTCCCTCTCCTCAGCTCGTTGAATCCATACCGACGGCACGGGGCACCCGCGTGCGTGCAGCAGCCAGTGGCCGCCATGCAACAGCTCGCGTTTGGTGTGACCCTACCAACACCACCCCGAAGGTCTTACCGGGGGGTATGAGTCGAGGCTCGCGAGAACCGCCGGCGAGATCCGTCGGCGCCCGGGCCACAACTACTACGGCCGATAGTACACGAGGTTTACCGTGCCCTTACCAAGGGTGCGCTCGGTCGGAACCGGACACTACCGGACACACCCGTGGACCTCAGCGGAAGGCTTTTGTCGACGTCCGGAGCTCGGCGAACCTGCGCTGCAGTCGTGGCGCCATGGTGACCAGCAGGGCCACCACCAGTCCCCCGCCGAACATCGGCGCGACCACCGACAGCGGGAACAGGGTGCTCGCCGCGGCGGAGAAGGCCAGGACACCGACCCAGAGGTAGATGATCAGCGCGACGCGACGCTGGGAATGGCCGAGTTCGAGCAGCCGGTGGTGCAGGTGCATCTTGTCGGGGGTGTAGAAGCCGACTCCGGCGCGGGTCCGGCGGATGACCGCGAGCAGCATGTCGAGCATCGGGATGAAGACCACGGCCGCGACGAGGATCAGCGGTGACAGCAGGGTGAAGATGTCGGCCGGGCCGTAGGCGTTGACCGCGATACGGCCGGATGCACTCGTCGAGGCGGCCGCCAGCATGAGCCCGATCAGCATCGCCCCGGAGTCGCCCATGAAGATCCGGGCCGGCGAGAAGTTGTGCGGCAGGAAGCCGAGGCAGGCCCCCGCGAGTGCGACGGCGATGAGCGCCGGCGGGTAGTAGCTGACGTCGCCGCCCTGATCTCGGAGCAGGCCGAGGGAGAACATGCAGATCGCCGACGCGGCGATGAGTCCCAGACCGGCGGCGAGACCGTCGAGACCGTCGACGAAGTTGATGGCGTTGATGGTCGCCACCGTGACGGCCACGGTGAGGAGGCCCGCCTGGAGCGGATCGAGCACGATGGTCCCGATGTCGGCGAACGGCACCGGCACCTGGATCCAGGAGATGCCCAGGAGCACGAGCACCCCGGCGGCGGTGAGCTGGCCGACGAACTTCGTCAGCGCGTCGAGGCCCCACCGGTCGTCGACGACGCCGACCAGGACGATCACCGTGCCCGCCGTGATCACCGCGGTCATGTCGGTGGTGTAGGCGAACAGACGGTTGAGTGCGGGCAGGTTGGCGGCGAGGGCGATACCGGCCACCACCCCACCGAACATGCCGAGACCACCGAGTCGCGGGGTCGGGATCACGTGGACGTCGCGCACGCGCGGCACGGCGACCGCGCCGGCCTTGATCGCGAACACCCGCACCGCCGAGGTCAGCAGATACGTCATCGCGGCGGCGGTCAGGCCGACGAGCAGCAACTCGCGCAGCGGGACACCGGCCCCTCCCCCGTCGGTCGCGGCCGCGAGCACCACCGGGGCGGCGTCGATCATCGGCTCACCACTGCAGCCGTGGAGGTCGCTGGGGACGTATCGGACACCCGGACAACGCTACCCGCATGCGAGGCTTCTGATCTCACGGTGGATCCGGTCGTGCGTCGAGAGATCGTCGGTCGTCATCGCGGCCAGCATCGCGTCCGCGACCGACGGGATCATCTCCGGGGTCAGGCCCCGCGAGGTGGCTACTGGGGTGCCGATCCGGATTCCCGACCCCTCGGCGACCGGACGCTCGTCGAAGGGCAGGACGGCCTTGTCGACGACGATCCCCGCTCGGTTGAGACGTTTCTGCGCCTCGGTTCCCGAGATGCCGAGCGCCGCGACGTCGACGACCGCGAGATGAGTGTCGGTGCCCCCGGAGACCACCCGCAGCCCGCGGGCGGTCAACGCATCGGCGAGGTCTCCGGCGTTGCGCGCGGCCGCGGCCGCATAGGCGGCGAACTCCTCGGTTCCGGCGTCGTGGAAGGCGACGGCCTTCGCGGCGATCGCGTGCATGGACGGGCCGCCCTGGATGAACGGATGGACCGCTTTCCGCAGCGCGTCGGCATGCTCGGTGCGCGCCAGGATGACACCGCCGCGGGGCCCGCGGAAGACCTTGTTGGTGGAGAAGGTGACGACGTCGGCGTGCGGCACCGGCGACGGGAGCAGCCCGGCGGCAACGTGTCCGGCGAGGTGCGCCGCGTCGACCAGGAGGATGCACTCCGCCTCGTCGGCGATCTCGCGCAGCAGCGGGTAGTCGAAGGAACGCGAATACGTCGTGCCGCCCACGACCAGCATCCGCGGCCGATGCACCAGGGCCAGTTCGCGGACCTGGTCGTAGTCGACGAGCTCGTCGTCGCGGCGCACCTCGTAGTGCAGCGGGGAGAACCAGCGACCGGAGAAGTTGGCGCGCGAACCGTGGGTCTGGTGCCCGCCGTGCTCGAGCCGCAGCGCGAGCACCGGGTCACCCGGCTGGGCGAACGCCGCGTGGACGGCGAGATTCGCCGCACTCCCCGACAACGGCTGGACGTCGACATGACCGGCGCCGAAGAGGTCCCGCGCCCGGCCGATCGCGAGTTCCTCGAGCTCGTCGACGATCTCGCATCCGCCATGATGGCGCGAACCGGGGCGCCCCTCGGCGTACTTCGAATCGAAGGTCGAGGCCATCGCGGCCCGCACCCCCGCAGTCGGTTCGGTCTCGCTCGCGAGCAGTTGGAGCCACGTCCGCCGGCGGGACGATTCCCGCTCGATCAGCATGTCGATCTGCGGGTCACCCGTCGAATCTATGCCCGACGCCAACTCAACCACGCAGTGACTCGGGGTCGACGTCGAGGACCTCGGCGACGGCCTCGATCGTGATGGCACCCTCCCGTAGAACCCGCGGCTGCGCGCCCGACACGTCGACGATCGTCGACGCCCGGGCGATCGGTGCAGGCCCGCCGTCGAGGTACACCGAGATCTTGTCGCCGAGCTGTTCCCGGGCCTCGTCCACCGTGGTGGCGGGCGGGCTACCCGACACGTTCGCGCTCGACACCGCCATCGGCCCGACCTCACGCAACAGCTCGATCGCGACCGGATGCAGCGGCATGCGCAGCATGACCGTGCCGTCGGTGTCGCCGAGATCCCAGGCGAGCGAAGGCGCCTGACGGACAACGAGACTCAGACCGCCGGGCCAGAACGCCTCGATCAGGTCGCGGGCGGCCTGCGGGACGGACAGCACGAGTCCGTCGATGGAATGCCAGGAACCGACCAGGACCGGCACCGGCATGTCCCGGCCGCGGTGCTTGGCCGCGAGCAGCGAGCCGACGGCGTCGGAATCGAAGGCATCGCAACCGACTCCATAGAGCGTGTCGGTGGGGACCACCACCAGGCGTCCCGCCTTCGCCGCCCCGACGGCCGCGCGTATGCCCGCCGAACGGCTCTGCGGATCGTTGCAGTCGAAAACAATGCTCACCGGTCCATCCTTTCATGCCACCGGTGGTGCATTCCGGCAGACGCGCCTCAGCCGACGCGGCGGGCGGTCACGAAGCGCGGCCGGCCGGCCAGATCCGTACGGGCGGTCACCTCGTCGAATCCGCCGTGGGCGCGTAGACACTCGACGACGGCATCCGAGGTCGTGTCGTCGTGTTCGATCCCGACGAGACCGCCCGGGGCGAGCATGGTCGCGATGATCGGCACCATCGGGACGATCACGCTCATCCCGTCGTCGCCGCCGAAGACCGCGCGCGCCGGGTCGTGGTCCACCTCGGGACCGACCTCGGACCGCAGCGGGACGTAGGGCGGGTTGGTCGCGACGATCGAGACGCTCCCCGCCGGGATCACGCGGCCGATCTGATCGGCATCGGTGACGTCCGCGGCCACCACGTCGAGCCGTTCCCGAACCCCGACCGGTGCATCGGAGACGTTGCGCCGCAGCCACTTCAACGCGGCGTCGTCAATCTCGACGGCCGTCACGCGCGCCGAACGGACCAGCGTCGCCAGGCCGATGGCCAGGGCGCCGCTCCCACTGCAGAGATCGACGATGCGCACCGGGTCCGCCCTGGTCGCGGCGGCGGATGCCGCCCATTCGAGCAGATACTCGGTTTCCGGTCGAGGGATGAACACGCCCCGGCCGACGGCCAGCTCGAGCGGACCGAATGCCGCGGTCCCGACGATGTGCTGCAACGGGATTCGACGCGCACGCTGGTCGACCGCCGTCCGGAACCGACGGACGTGTGCGTCATCGATGGTGTCTATGACGATCAGGCGGCCGGGGTCACACGAGAGGACGTGGGACATCAGCCATTCGGCGTCGCGTCGTGCCGAGTCGATACCGGCTGCGGCCAGTTGTGCGGTGGCGCTGCGGATTTCGTCGGCCACCCGGGCCGGCGCGTCCGACATCGGGTTATTCGGCTTCCATGCGGGCCTGGCGCTCGGCGGCGACGAGCGCGTCGAGGAGGTTGTCCATGTCCCCGGCGAGAACGGCGTCGAGGTTGTTGGCCTTGTAGCCGATGCGGTGATCGGTGATGCGGTTCTCGGGGAAGTTGTAGGTGCGGATGCGCTCGGAACGGTCGACGGTGCGGATCTGTGCAGCACGTCCCTCCGCGGCCGCGGCCTCGGCCTCCTCCTCCGCCGCAGACTGGAGGCGGGCGGCCAGGACCTGCATGGCGCGGGCCTTGTTCTGGAGCTGCGACCGCTCGTTCTGGCAGGTCACGACGATGCCGGTGGGCAGGTGGGTGATGCGCACCGCGGAGTCGGTGGTGTTGACGCCCTGGCCGCCCTTGCCCGACGACCGGTAGACGTCGATGCGCAGATCGGATTCGTCGATCGCGACCTCGGCGACCTCTTCGGGCTCGGGGTAGATGAGCACACCGGCCGCCGAGGTGTGGATACGTCCCTGTGACTCGGTCACCGGCACCCGCTGCACGCGGTGCACGCCGCCTTCGAACTTGAGTCGCGACCACACTCCGTCGCGGACGGTCTCCTTGGACTTGATCGAGAAGGTCGCCTCTTTGTAACCGCCGAGGTCGGATTCGGTGACACCGAGGGTCTGCACCTTCCAGCCGTGTCGCTCGCAGTACTTGAGGTACATGCGTGCAAGGTCGGAGGCGAACAGCGCGGACTCCTCGCCGCCGGCGCCGGACTTGATCTCGAGGACCACGTCGTCGCTGTCGTGCGGGTCGCGCGGGGCGAGCAGGTCGGTGAGCGTCGCGTCGAGCTCCTCGACGGTCGCCTCGAGGGCGGGGATCTCGGCGGCGAAGGACGGGTCGTCGGCGGCGAGTTCACGCGCCGCCTCGAGGTCCTCGCGGGCCGCCTTGAGCTTGTTGTAGGTCGACATCACCGGGGCGAGTTCGGCGAACCGCTTGCCCACCCGCCGGGCGGCGGCCGGGTCGTCGTGGAGCGAGGGGTCGGCGAGCTGACGCTCGAGACCGGAGTGCTCGGCCAGGATGTCATCGATGGCCGACGGACTCTGCGTACTCACTGCGAACCTCACTCGTGGAAACGGAACTCACCGCCGAAGACGCCTTCGGCAAGAATGCTCGGGGAAGGAAAGACCTGGTCAAACACAAACGACGCCCGTCCCGACTCGGCGTCGGGCGGGCGTCGCAGCGTGGTCTACTTGGAGCGCTTGCCGTAGCGCTTCTCGAACCGGGCGACACGGCCGCCGGTGTCGAGGATCTTCTGCTTGCCCGTGTAGAACGGGTGGCACTGCGAGCAGACCTCGACGTTGATACGACCGTTGGCAGCGGTGCTGCGGGTCTCGAACGTGTTGCCGCAGCCGCAGACGACGGTGGTCGCCGCGTACTCGGGGTGGATTCCCTGCTTCATGTTTGGTTGTCCCTTTCTGAGGTCGCCGGGTCACCGTCGCCTTTCGACGGTGTGAACCGGAACCGGACTCGACCGCTCAGTATGCCATGTGTGCCGTTCGCGACGGAAATCGCGGACGCAGCGGTCGCAGGTTGGTCAACGGCCAGGGGCGCGATTTGATTCCCGGGCGAATATCACACCTCCGGAGGGTCGTGGAGGGGGCCCTCGGAGTAGTACCGTGGCCGACGGCCATTCTCCTGGCAACACCCTCTCCGACCACGAAGGATTCTCGATGTACGACGCCGCTTCGGCCGGTACCAGCACTCCACTGAGCACCACCCCGGATGAGTCGTCGACGCAGCAGTCCGCCCCGGCACGGCGCAAGCCGGCCCGGTCACCGTGGAACCGGCGGAATCCCTACCCGGCGACGATCGTGACCAACACCGTCCTGTCGGGTCCGGGATCGGCCAAGGAGGTGCGGCACGTCGAGATCTCGCTCGGCGACAGCGGCATCACCTACGAACCGGGCGACGGCATCGCCATCACGCCGGTCAACGATCCCGCCTTGGTGGATCTCCTTCTCGAGCGCCTGGGAGCCGTCGGCGACGAGATCATCGCCGACCGGAAGGCCACCTACAGCCTCCGCGAGGCCCTGACCACCCGTTACGAGATCGGCTGCCCGTCGAAGTACCTGGCCAAGGCGGTGGCCGAGCGGACCGGCCATGCCGACCTGACCCGCCTGATCGAGGCCGGCGACGCCCAGGCGCTCGACGCATGGCTTCGCGGGCGAGACGTCCTCGACCTGCTGAACATCGATCCGACCATGGACTTCGCGCCCGAGGAACTCCTCGAGGAACTCAGCCCGCTCGCCCACCGCGAGTACTCGATCTCCTCGAGCCCCACGGTTCACTCGGGGACGGTGCACATCACGATGGCGACCGTGCGCTACGTCGCCGACGACCGCGAACGCGGCGGCGTCTGCTCGACGCACCTCGCCGACCGCTGCGCGCCCGGCGACACCGTGAACGTCTTCATCACCCCCAACAAGACGTTCCGCCTGCCCGAGGGCGACGTCCCGGCCGTCATGATCGGTCCGGGAACCGGCATCGCCCCGTTCCGCGCCTTCCTCCATCACCGTGCGGCCACCGGCTCGACCGGGCCGAACTGGTTGTTCTTCGGCGACCAGCATCGCGACACCGACTACCTCTACGCCGACGAGATCGACGGTTTCGTCACCGACGGCCTGCTGGACCGGTTGGACCTCGCGTTCTCGCGGGACCAGGACCACAAGGTCTACGTGCAGGACCGGATGCGCGAGAACGGCGCGGACCTGTTCGCCTGGCTGGAGAAGGGCGCTCACGTCTACGTGTGCGGTGACGCCGCCACGATGGCCGGCGACGTCGACGCGGCCCTCCACGAGATCGTCGCCCAGCACGGCGGACTCGATTCCGACGCCGCGCGCGACTACGTCGACGCCCTCCGCGCCGCGGGCCGCTACGCCCGCGACGTCTACTGAGCCGACCCCGGCGAGATCTGCACGCCGTGCCCGACCCCACCGACGACCCGATCCGGCCGAGCGATCTCGAGATCCTGCTCGCGACACCGGGTTTCGGCGACTCAGCGATCAGTTCCGACATCGACACGATCGCCGCGCGACTCCCCTCGCTCGCGGAGGTCGTCGGTGTCACGGTCGCCGGACCGGTGATCATGAACGCGGTCGGCGTTCACGGGATCCCCACCCCGCTGGGCGGCCCCCTCACCGTCGGTGCCGAGCAGATCTCGTTGCGCCTCAACCCCTCTCGGTTGTCGTCGACGCTGCAGACCGATCCCGCCGCCCAGGTCCCGCCCACGCTGCGCCTGTTCGACGCGGGTGGCGACACCGCGCACGCGACCTACCTGACCGAGAACTCCGATCGCCTCGCCTTCGAGTCGTTGAGCCTGTCCACCTCGATGGCGGCGATCCACGGCTCGGAACCCACGCCCGTCCCGGCGTTCTCCGGACCCGAGTACATCCCGGCCGCACTCCCCGACCGCCACGACGGCGACCAGGTCGGGCTCTTCGACTCGGTCCTGCTCGACGGCGGCACCTCCCGGCTCCGGTTGCTGGCCGAGGGGCGCGGCCCGCGCGGCACCCGCGTCGATCCGAGTCGGGTCATCGCCGCACTCGGGCACGCCGCTCTGCTGGGGATGACGGTCACCCTCGCCGCCGCGGCACCGGGGTGCATGCAGATGCGCCAGGACCGGCTCGACGGCGCCCGCGAGCACCGCGGGCAGATGGTCCTGGCGTCCGGCGCGTCTCGGGTGATGATCAACTTCACCCACGTCGATCAGTGCTGGGTCACCTGGTCACAAGGGGCGTGGGGCCCCACTGCCGCAATCGAGTTCTACGACCGGCGCGGGCGCTGTTGCCTCGTCGTCACGCACGTCGGCGCCGTTTCCCGCGCCACCGTCGAGGCGTGGGATCACCTGACCGACGATCTCGCGTCCTGACCCCCTGGCTGCCTGAGGCGCGAGGAGCGCAAGCCGACGGGCCACGCGAAGGCCTGGTGACCCTTCGATACGCTCGCAAGCTCGCTACTC
>NZ_JSYC01000090.1:0-26475 GCF_054823965.1 Gordonia sp. GN26
GTGCCGAGGAAGCTGGCCTTGTAGTCGGGGCTGCGGCCCATCCAGCCGTAGGTCATCCGCGCCCAGGTGGCGATGGCGTCACGGTCGGCGCGTAGGTCGTCGGCCGACTTCGGTGCGCGGAAGAACGGCATCGTCACGCCGCCGTTGCCGGTGTCGGTGGGTGCGGTGACCTTGTCCTTCGTCGCCGGGTCGTGCATCGCGTCGTAGAGGCGCGCGGTCATCCGGATCGGGTTGCGGAAGGCCTCGTGGGTTGTCACGTCCTTGACGCGCTCACCGTTGAGCCAGATCTCGCGGTCGTCGCGTAGCGACTCGATGTACTCGTCGCCGGTCATCGGCTTGGAGGCGAAGTTCTCGGTGCGGTTCGCCTCGGAGTCGGCGGCGACGTTCACCTTCGAGCGGTCGACGGTCGTCGCCTCGGTGGTCTCGGTGTCGGGGGCGATGTCGATAGCGGTCATGATTGTCCTCACTTCGGTTGTGCGACAGGTGATGTGGTCGGTGGGCGGATGGTCGGTCAGGAGACCGCAGAGAGCGGTACGCAGCTCGGGGTGAACCGGGCGGTGGCATCGAACCAGCGGCTGTGCGGATCGTCGAGGTTGCCGCAGTACGCGGCGGCGCCGGAGGTCTCGCCGAGGTCGTGGAACTTGCTGCGGTAGAACAGGAGCGGCTCGGCTTCGGTGTCGACGTGGGCGTCGACGATCTCGCCGACGTAGATGACGTGGTCGCCGCCGTCGTAGGACGCCCAGGGGTTGCAGATGAGGGTCGCGGCGTTGCCGGCCAGCGCGGGGACGAGCCAGTCCGCGCTCCATTCCGGCCCGTGGTCCTGCGGCTTGCCGGCGAAGTGCATGGCGGTGTCGAGCTGATCCGACTTGAGGATGTTCACCGCGAACGGTGCGTCGTCGAGGTAGGCGCAAGCCTTCGACTTGCGGGTCAGCGTGACCTGGCAGAGCCGGGGCTCGATCGAGATCGGGGTGAACGCGGTGACCGTCGCGCCGTGCGGGGTGCCCTCGTCGTTCGCGCAGGTGATGACGGTGACGCCGGTGGCGAACTGTCCGAAGATGTTGCGCATCGTGCGTTGGTCCATGGGGATCAGCTCCTTTGCTCTGGCAGTGGCTGGTGGGTGTCTGGTGTGGCGGTGCGACCAAACGTATGACCGCCGTCACAATCCGTCGATCCGGATTGCGAAGGGTCGATCCGATGTGCGCAACGATGCGATCTGGATCGCTGCCACCTGCCAGAAGTGATGGCAGTCACAGTTACGCTGGACCTCGTGAGGGCAGAGCCACTTACCTCGGGGACCGACCACGCAGGGGGATCGATGTCGCAGCAGACACCGACGCCCCGTCGCGTCGTGGAGTCGGGGATCGCGGACTGGGACGAGGTCCACGAGGTCGTCGCAGATGCGTACTTCCCGCATGAGCTGCGTCCGCTGTCCCGCGACGACGCCTCGCACTATCGACTGGAATCGACGGCCATCGGCTCGACGGTGCTCGCGCGGATCGGCTTCGGCGCGGATGTCTCTATCGACTCCGACCATCCGGGGGCGTGGGCCATCAACATCCCGTTGTCCGGCAGCATCGCCTCGGTGACCGACGGCCGGGAGATCGTCTCCGAACCGGGGCAGGCGACACTCAACCCGCCCGACACTCCCACGGTGATCACCAACTGGAGCAAGACCTGCGAGATCATCGGTTTCAAGGTCGAGCGCGACTATCTGCAGCGTGAGATCGACCGGATCGCCGGACGGCCCGGCCGGTCGCTGACCCGGCAACTCGACCTGCGGACCGGGGCCGGTGCCGAATGGCTGGGACTGATGCGGTCGGCGCGCCAGCAGGTCGCACAGTGTGACAGCATCCTGCTTCGCAACCCGCGCATGGCCGAGCAGCTCGGCGGAATGCTCACCACCGCACTGGTTCTCGCGGCGCTACCCGAGACCGACGATCCGCTGGCCGGCACCCGGCCGCGCATGGTCAAGCGCGTCATCGACGCCATCCACGCCGACCCGGCACGACCGTGGACCGTGGGTGAGCTGGCGGAGATCGGGACGGTCAGCGCCCGCCGCCTGCAGCAGGGTTTCCGCGAATGCGTGGGGATGAGCCCGATGGAGTACGTGCTCGACGTCCGGCTCGAATGCATCCACAACGACCTGCTGACCTGCGGCGTCACCTCGACCGTCACCGACATAGCCACCCGCTGGGGCGTCATGCACACCGGCCGCTTCGCCGCCGCCTACCGACGCAAGTACGGCGTCGCGCCGTCGGAGACCCGGCGGATGGCCGGGGCCTAGCCGGTGCGACCTCATTTCGCCCCCAGCAAAACACCGCGCCCGGATGTTCGCGAGAACATCCGGGCGCGGTGGTGAGAGGGGCTGAGAAGACTAGGCGATACCGTCGAACAGGCTTGTGACCGAGCCGTTTTCGAAGACCTCGCGGATCGTCTGTGCGAGCAGCGGGGCGATCGACAGGACGGTCAGGTTCTCGAAACGCTTCTCGGGCGGGATGGGCAGCGTGTCGGTTGCGATGACCTCCTTGGCGCCGCAGCCGGCGAGACGCTCCGCGGCCGGGTCGGAGAAGACGCCGTGGGTGGTGGCGATGATGACGTCGCCGGCACCGGCCTCCTTGAGGACGCGGACCGCGCCGGCGATGGTGCCGCCGGTGTCGATCATGTCGTCGATCAGGACACAGGTGCGTCCCTCGACCTCACCGACCACGCGGTTCGACTTGACCTGGTTGGGAACCAGCGGGTCGCGGGTCTTGTGGATGAAGGCCAGGGGAGCGCCGCTGAGGGCGTCGGCCCACTTCTCGGCGACGCGCACGCGACCGGAGTCCGGCGACACGACGGTCACGTTGTCGGTGCCGTAGTTGTCGCAGACGTAGCCGGCGAGCTGGCCGAGGGCGTGCATGTGGTCGACGGGACCGTCGAAGAAGCCCTGGATCTGGTCGGTGTGCAGGTCGACCGTGATGATGCGGTCGGCGCCCGCGGTCTTGAGCAGGTCGGCGATGAGGCGGGCCGAGATGGGCTCGCGTCCGCGGTGCTTCTTGTCCTGGCGGGCGTAGGGGTAGAACGGCAGGATCACGCTGATGCGCTTGGCCGAACCACGCTTGAGCGCATCGATCATGATCAGGGCTTCCATGACCCACTGGTTCAGCGGGTAGGGGCAGCTCTGCAGCACGAACGCGTCCGAGCCGCGAACGGACTCCTCGAAACGGACGAACAGCTCGCCGTTGGCGAAGTCGCGTGCCGTCTGGGGGGTCACCTTGATGCCCAGTTCTTCGGCGACTGCTTCAGCCAGTTCGGGGTGGGCACGACCAGAGAACAGCATCAGGTTCTTCTGGTTGTCGGTGGTCCAGGTCATGAAAACTCTTCTGTCCGTTTCGGTTTCGATCAGTTGGGGCGTCCTGCCGCGAACGGCAGGGGTTTTCGGGTCCGCTAGGCGGGCCCGGAGTCCTTGTCGCGTGCCGCAGAGGCGTTGCCGAGTGCCTCGATGGCTGCCTGTGCCGCCGCGGTGTCGGGCCGCTTGCGCACGACCCAGTCCTCGATGACACGTTGTGTTCCCGCCGAGACCGCGAGGGCTCCCGGCGGTACATTTTGCCGCACGACGGTTCCGGCGCCGGTATATGCCCCGTCACCGATGCTCACCGGGGCGACGAACATGTTGTCCGAGCCGGTGCGGCAGTGGTCGCCGATCACCGTGCGGTGCTTGTTCACGCCGTCATAGTTGACGAAAACGCTCGACGCCCCGATGTTCGTGTGCTCGCCGATCGTGGCGTCGCCGACGTAGGTGAGGTGCGGGACCTTGGAGCCGTCGCCGATCGTCGAGTTCTTGGTCTCCACGAAGGTCCCGATCTTGCCCGCGACGCCCAGCACGGTGCCCGGGCGCAGGTAGGCGAACGGACCGACCGAGGCGCTGCCGCCGATGACGGCGTCGCTGCCGTGGGTGCGGATGACATGGGCGCCCTCGCCGATCGTGACGTCGGTGAGCGTGGTGTCGGGCCCGACGACCGCGTCGGCGGCGACGTGGGTACGGCCGTAGAGCTGGGTGCCGGGTTCGATGCGCACATCCGGTTCGATCGTCACGTCGATGTCGATCCAGGTGGTGGCCGGGTCGACGACGGTGACGCCGTCGACCTGGTGGCGGCGGATGATCCGGCGGTTGAGCTCGGCGCCGAGGTCGGCGAGCTGCGCGCGGTCGTTGCAGCCGGCGACGAGCACGGGATCGGCGACGGTGAACCCGCGGACGGCCTGGCCGGCCTCGCGGGCGATCTCGACGATGTCGGTGAGGTAGAACTCGCCCTGGACGTTGTCGGTCGACAGCTTCGACAGTCCGTCCCGCAGCGCGGTGGCGTCGACGGCGTAGACGCCGGCGTTGACCTCGGTGATGGCCCGCTGCTCGGGAGATGCGTCCTTGTGTTCGACGATGGCGCGCACCGAGTCGTCGTCGGCGCGGATGATGCGTCCGTAACCGGTCGGGTCGTCGGCGATGAAGCTGGTGAGGGTGACCGCGGCGCCGCCGTCGGCGGTGTGGGTCCCGATGAGGCCGCGGAGGGTGTCGGCGTCGAGGAGCGGGACGTCGGCGGCGGTGACGATGACGGTTCCGTCGAAGTCGTCGGGGAGTGCGGTGAGTCCGACGCGGGCGGCGTCGCCGGTGCCGCGCGGCTCGTCCTGCTCGGCGATCGCGATTTCGCGGCCCAGTGCGGTGGCGAGGTCGGCGACGGCTGCGGAGACCAGCTCACGCTCGTGGCTGACCACGACGACGAGGTGCTCGGGATCGATGCCCGAGGTGCCGTGGAGCGAGTGGCCCAGGAGTGATCGGCCGGCAATCGTATGGAGGATTTTGGGGGTCTTGGACTTCATCCGGGTACCGGCACCCGCGGCCAGCACGATCACGGCCACAGATGACGACGTTCCCGACATCGAATGCCCACCCTCTTCCTGATCGGTGTTCACGTCGGGTGCGATCCTACGCACCGGTACTGCGGTTCCGATAACGCGCCGCACCGATTCTCGCTGAATGCGGCGCCGTCACGTGATGGAACACACGTCTTCGGACCTCACCTGATAGAACACAGGGGACCGCGTTTCCCCGAGCGTTCGATCGGCGCGCCTTGGGCGTTCGGCTTCGACGCGCAGGCGGGGAGCGGACCAGCGCGGGCCGGGCGACCGGCCCGCACACCTGACCAACGGAGGTATGAATGAGCACGCAGAAGACCGCGATCGTCACCGGCGCGGCACGGGGCATCGGTGCTGCCGTGGCCAAGCGACTCGCCGACGACGGCCTCGCCGTGGCCGTCCTGGACCTCGACGCCGACGCCTGCGCCGACACCGTCAAGGCCATCACCGACAAGGGCGGCAAGGCCATCGCCGTCGGTGCGAACGTCGCCGACGAGGCGTCGGTCCAAGCCGCCGTCGAGAAGGTCGCTGCCGAGCTCGGTGGACCGACCGTCGTCGTCAACAACGCCGGCATCACCCGCGACAACCTGCTGTTCAAGATGACCGTCGAGGACTGGGACGCCGTCATGGCCGTCCACCTGCGCGGTGCCTTCAACGTCACCAAGGCGGCCCAGAAGTACATGGTCGACGCCGGCTGGGGTCGCATCGTCAACCTGTCGAGCACCTCGGCTCTCGGCAACCGCGGCCAGGTCAACTACTCGGCCGCCAAGGCCGGCATGCAGGGCTTCACCAAGACCCTGGCCATCGAGCTGGGCAAGTTCGGCGTCACCGCCAACGCCATCGCCCCCGGCTTCATCGAGACCGAGATGACCGCCGCCACCGCCGAGCGCGTCGGCGTGCCCTTCGAGGACTTCAAGAAGGCCGCCGCCGCCCAGATCCCGGTGAACCGCGTCGGCGTCCCCGAGGACATCGCCCACACCGCGTCGTTCTTCATCAGCGAGGGCGCGGGCTTCGTCTCCGGACAGGTCGTCTACGTCGCCGGCGGCCCGAAGGACTGACCCCCAGACGTCATCTCGACGCCGCGACCTCGATCGAAGTCGCGGCGTCGAAATGAGGTCTTGCTGACGAGAGTGCCCGGGTCGGTGCGCCGCGGGCCTGTGGCACAATCGTCAGCGCAGTATTCCCCCATGGTGTAATCGGCAACACTTCTGATTTTGGTTCAGGCATTCCAGGTTCGAGTCCTGGTGGGGGAGCTCTCGCGAAGCGTGTGCGCCGCTAGGCGATGAACCCCTCCTCCTTCAGCCAGTCGTAGGCGACGTCGGCGGGGTCTTCGCCGTCGATGTCGATGCGGCCGTTGAGTTCCTGCATCACCGAGTCGGTCAGCTTGGTCGACACCGGCGCCATCAGTTCGGCGATCTCCGGCGCCTGCTCGTTGAGCTTGGTGCTGACGACGACGCATCCGCTGTACGGCAGGAAGAACTTCCGGTCGTCCTCGAGGACTGTGAGATCCAGGTTCTTGATCCGACCGTCCGTCGAGTACACCATGCCGAAATTGCAGGGTTCGCTCTTGGCCGTCGAGGTGTACACGACACCGGAGTCCATGGTGGTCACGTTATTCTTCGGCACACCGTTGGGCGTGCCGAGTGGCATGTCGTAGGCCTTCAGCATCGGGATCATCCCGTCGGCGCGGCTCAGGAACTCGTCATTGATGCAGAACGTCCGCTCGGACACGGGGAGCTTCGTGATGTCCGACATCGTCTTCACGTCGAGACGCTTCGCCGTGGGCGCCGACGCCGCGAACGCGTAGGTGTTGTTGAACGACGCCGGCGGCAGCCACTCGGCGCCGTTGGCGCGGTCGGCGTCGCGCACCCGCTTCCACAGCTCGTTCGGGTCGGAGATGGTCTCCGTCTCGCCCAGGTAGGTCTGCCAGGCGGTACCGGTGTACTCCCACAGGATGTCGGCGTCACCGTTGAGCAGCGCCTGCCGTGAGGACATCGAACCCGGTGCGTTGGTGAGGTCCTCGACCGCAGCACCCGCCGCGCCGAGGTAGGTCGCGGTGATCTTGCCCAACAGAACCGATTCGGTGAAGTTCTTCGACGTGACCCGGACCTTGGTGCCCTCCAGGGGTGTCGACCCGTCGGTGAGGAAGGCCTCGCGGAAGGTGCCCGACGAGCTGACCAGCCCGCAGCCCGCGACCACCACCATGAGCATCGCCGTGACGACGGCCAGGACGGACTTTCTCATGAGATTCCTCGCGGTGTCGCGGCCAGTTCGACGAGCCGTCCGAGCCAGTCGATCGTCATCGCCAGGAGTGCGACCAGAATCGCGCCGGCGACGAGCAGTTTCGGCAGGAACAGGGTGATGCCGGTGGTGATGAGCGTGCCGAGGCTCGTCGCACCGATGAACGTGCTCAGGGTCGCGGTACCGACCAGGATGACCAGCGCGGTGCGCACGCCGTTCAGGATCACCGGAACAGCGAGCGGCAGCTCGACCTGGAAAAGCGTTCGTGCCGCGGACAATCCGATGCCGCGGGAGGCCTCGACCGTCCGCTGGTCGACCTGGCGCAGACCGACGATCGTGTTCTGCAGGATCGGGAGCACGGCGTAGACGACGAGACCGACGACCGCCGTGTTGAAACCGGTGCCGAGCCAGAACGTGAACAGCACCAGCAGACCGATGGCGGGGGCCGCCTGCCCGATGTTGGCGATGTTGACCGCAATCGGGTTGAGCCACTTCAGGGATGGGCGGGTCAGTGCGATGCCGAGCGGGATCGCGATGCACACCACGATCACGGTGGCGGTGAGCGTGAGCTGGATGTGGTCGAGGATCGTCGACCGAAGGGCCGGCCACGACATCGAGGCGCTCTCGGTCTCGGTGAACGTGGTTCGCTGGTACCAGATCAGGAACCCGACGCCGATGACGATGATCACCAGGGGTTCGAACCAGACATCGATGGGGATCTTCGCGAACCGGCGCCGGAAACCATTCCGAGGTGGTTGGACCGGTGCCTCTGACGCCGCGGTGACCCGCGCGGACTCGTCGGCGACGGCGGTCATCGTTCGGCGCTCGGTTCGGCGGGCGCGGACTCGTCGTCGGCCGCGACGACCGGGGTCTCCGCAGGCGCGGTTCCCTCGGTGTGGTCGATGTAACCGACGTGGTCGTCGTCCCGGACATCCGCGAGCTGTCCGCGGATCGCCTCCATCACCGACGCGATGTTCAGCGCGCCGATCGCCGCGCCGCGTCCGTCGGTGACGAGGACGCCGCCCTGGCTGGTGGCGAGCATCGAGTCGAGGGCGTCGTTGAGCGTCGACGACTGTGCGACGACGGGCAACCGCGGGTCGAGGTAGTCCGACACCTCGGGTTTGGCGGCAACCTCGGCGATGCTCGGCCAAGCGCGCGGCCGGCCGTGATCGTCGACGACGACCAGCCACTCCTCGCCGGCGGCCCGGGCGCGGGCGACGACGCCGCCGGACGATTCGCCGACACGGGCGGTGACCACCTGCTTGAACTCGACGTCGCGCACGCGGGTGAGGGTCAGGTGGGCCAGTGTCGCGCCGGAACCGACGAACTCTTCGACGAACGGGCTGGCCGGGTTGGCGAGGATCTCCTCCGGCGGGGCGAACTGTTCGATGTGTCCGCCCTCGGAGAGGATGAGGACCTTGTCACCGAGTTTGGTGGCCTCTTCGAAATCGTGGGTGACGACGACGATCGTCTTACCCAGCTCGTGCTGGATGGCGATGAGCTTGTCCTGCAGGCGGGCTCGTGTGATGGGGTCGACGGCGCCGAACGGTTCGTCCATCAGCAGGACGGGCGGGTCGGCCGCCAGCGCACGGGCCACGCCGACGCGCTGCTGCTGACCGCCGGACATGTCCTTGGGTAGGCGGTCGGCGAAGGTCGCGGCGTCGAGTCCGACCAGGTCCATGAGGTATTCGGTGCGCTCGGCGATGCGTTTCTTGTCCCACTTGAGGATTCGCGGGATGGTGCCGATGTTCTTGCTGACCGACCAGTGGGGGAAGAGTCCGCCGGACTGGATGACGTAACCGATGGATTGGCGGAGCTTGTCCGGGTTCTCCTCGGTCACATCGCGTCCGCCGATGTAGATCCGGCCTTCGGTGGGCTCGATGAGCCGGTTGATCATCTTGAGGGTCGTGGTCTTGCCGCAACCCGACGGGCCGACGAAGGCGACGATGTCACCGGCGTCGATCTCTAGGTCGAGTTGTGCGACCGCGGGCTTGGACTGGCCCCGGTAGCGCTTGACGACGCCTTCGAGGCGGATCGATTCGCCGGTGACGACGCGACCGTTGGCGCCGGACGACGGTTGGCCGGTCGGGGTTTTCGACGACGGGGCGGTGGTGGAGTCGGTCATGAGAGTCCCTTGGAGATGGTGAGTCGGCCGAGCAGAACCAGGAGAGCATCGAAGACGAGCGCGATGATGACGATGAGAAGCGTTCCGGCCAGCGCTGATTCGAGGGCGTTCGCGCCTCCGAGTCGTGCGAGGCCGTTGAAGATCAGCGATCCCAGGCCGGGGCCGAGGACGTAGGCGACGATCGCCGCGACGCCGACGATCATCTGCGTGGACACCCGGATTCCGGTCAGGATCACCGGCCACGCGATCGGTAGTTCGACCGTCAGCAGGATGCGCCAGCGTGAAAGTCCGATGCCGCGGGCGGATTCGACGACCGAGGGCGGCACCGAACGCAAACCGACCACCGCGTTGCCGATCACCGGGAGCATCGCGAAGAACGCGAGCATCAGGAACGACGGTGTCACGCCGAGCCCGAACGGGACGATCAGCAGCGCGAGCAGGGCGAGCGACGGAATCGTCAGCGCCACACGACTGGACGTCAAGGTGAGTGCCGAGGCCAACGGAAGCCGGTAGACCAGGGCGGCCACCGCGATGGCGACGAGGGTGCCGACCAGCACGGTTTGGAAGGACAGCGACGCATGTTGGTACGTCAAGAACGTGAGGGAGCGAGCGTTGTCGCCGATGTAATCCCACAATTGCACGGTTGTGTTCCCATCCCCTTTTTGGTGAATGCGACATTACGCATCGGCGTGAGCCGGTGCCGACATTTGTCGGATCACGCGTGCCTTTACCCTCACCGTGGGCGGATAACCCTCCACCGGTTGCGTTCGGCCACAGTCGGCACGATTCCGCGCACGTCGACCGTCGGTGACCACTCCGGGCGGTGTCATCCTGGAGAGGTGAGTGAGAGCGCCCCCGCCGATGCGACACCGACCACGACCGAGCTCGACCCGGAAGACGACCGGGCCCTTCTCGCCGAAGCCGTCCGTTCCTGGACGCGGATCGTCGCCTGGGTCCTGATCGTCGGCGGCGCGATCGGGTTCGTGGCGTCGTTCGTGCTCACCGTCGAACGGATCGAACTCTTCAAGAACCCCGATTACGTGCCGTCGTGCAACTTCAACCCGGTCCTGAGCTGCGGGTCGGTGATGGGCAAACCGCAGGCCGCCCTGTTCGGATTCCCGAACCCGTTGCTGGGCATCGCCGGTTTCGCCGTGGTGATCA
Source organism: Gordonia sp. GN26 (assembly GCF_054823965.1). Taxonomy (NCBI): domain Bacteria; kingdom Bacillati; phylum Actinomycetota; class Actinomycetes; order Mycobacteriales; family Gordoniaceae; genus Gordonia; species Gordonia sp. GN26. The sequence continues at coordinate 10,415 of NZ_JSYC01000090.1, forward strand.
CCACCGGCGTGGCGATCCTCGCGGGTGCTCGTCTCGCGGGCTGGTACTGGGCGGGACTGCAGGTCGGCGTGACCGCGGCGATGACCTTCATCTGCTGGTTGATCTACTCGAGCCTCTACTCGATCGGCGCGCTGTGCCCGTACTGCATGGTCGTGTGGGCGGTGACCCTGCCGATCTTCGTCTTTGTCAGCGTGCGCAACCTCCACGCGAGCGGCCTGACCTCGCGATCCGGGGTGGCGCTCGCGGTCGCCCGCAGCCACGCCCTGATCCTGGTGCTCTTCGTGGCGGTCGTGATCGTGCTCATCGCGGTGCGCTTCTGGTCGTACTGGTCGAGCCTGTACTGAGGGTGGATCAGGGAGCAGAGACGCTCGCACCTCAGGGAGCGAAAGTGGCGCAACATTCGTGATTCTGCGGCGTCTCGTCCTAGGCTTGGCGCATGGCGATCGGACGTCCGGCGGAGGGTGCGGCCGAGGTGCAGCGCGCACCCCGGGCGCGGATGACCGGTGCACAGAGGCGGTTACAGCTGATCGAGGTGGCGCGCGGACTGTTCGCCGAACGCGGTTACGAGGGCACCTCCATTGAGGAGATCGCGCAGCGCGCAGGCGTTTCCAAGCCGATCGTGTACGAACACTTCGGTGGCAAGGAAGGTCTCTATGCGGTCGTCGTCGACCGCGAGATGGAGACGCTGCTCGAGATGGTGACCGCCTCGCTGTCGAAGAACCGGTCGTTGTACCGCATCCAGCAGGTCGCGCTCGCGTTGCTCACCTACATGGAGGAGCGCACGGACGGGTTCCGCATCCTCGTCCGCGGCGACAGCACCGCGTCGACCGGTGAAACGGCCACCTACTCAAGTCTTCTCAACGACGCGGTGAGCCAGGTCGAACACATCCTGGCCGGCGACTTCGAACGCCGCGGTTTCGATCCCGCCCTCGCCCCGCTCTACGCGCAGGCTCTCGTGGGCATGGTGTCGTCGACGGCCCAGTGGTGGCTCGACGTCCGGGAACCGTCGAAGGAGGTCGTCGCCGCCCATCTGGTGAACCTCTGCTGGAACGGCCTGACCCGCCTCGACCCGTCACCGGACCTCGTCGGTCCCGACTACGTCGAACCCCGCGAGCGGACGACGGCCGAGGACGGTTAGGCGAGCACCAGGCTCCGCTTGGAGAGCCCCATCCAGAACCCGTCGATGACCTGATCCGGGCGTTGTTCGACGTCGTCGCTCGCGCCGAGCGCGACGAACAGCGGCGCGAAGTGTTCGATCGTCGGATGTGCGTACGGCATGCCGGGTGCGGTCTGCCGAAAGCGGATGAGCGACTCCACATCTCCGGCGGCGAACCGTTCGGCAGCCCATGAGTCGAACTCGGCCGACCAGCTCGGGGGAGTCGCCTCCGGCCGCCAATCGCGCAGGAACGGCAGGCCGTGGGTGGTGAAACCGGACCCGATGATCAGGACGCCCTCGTCACGCAGCGGTGTGAGGCGTCGGCCCAGTTCGAGCAGCCGCTCGGGGTCGAGGCTCGGCAGGGAGATCTGCAGGACCGGGATGTCCGCCTCGGGATACATGACGGTCATCGGTACATAGGCGCCGTGGTCGAGGCGACGGTTGGGGTCGTGGGCGATCGTTTCGCCGTCGGGCATCATCGCGGCGACGCGTCGGGCCAGTTCAGGCGCGCCGGGCGACCGGTACCGGACGCGGTAGTACTTCTCCGGGAAGCCGCCGAAGTCATAGGTCAGCGGCGTCCGGGAGTCGGTGGAGCCGATGGTCAGGGGTGCCGCCTCCCAGTGCGCGGACACGATGAGGATCGCCGTCGGACGGGCGAGCTCGCCGGCAAGCTTCTCCAGCTGGCGGACCCAGGTGGGGCTGTCGACGAGCGGCGGGGCGCCGTGGGACAGGAAAAGCGCGGGTTGCCGGGTGGGGGAGTTCGAGCTGGGCATGCCCGATCTTAACCGGACTACGGTCCGTTTCGTTCCCGAGGGCCGCGGAGGACGGGGAATCGGCGTGCCGCCCACGTCGTCTCGCACACGGCGATAACGTTCGAGACATCCCCGGCGGCGGCTCGCGGGCCAGAGCGGAAGGGACTCCCGGCACGTGGAGACAGTCGGCATCTATCTCGTCGTCATCTTCGGATGTGGCTTCCTGGCGCGACTGGTCCGTCTGCCGACGCTGGTCGGGTACCTGGCGGCAGGCTTCATCCTGCACTCGCCGGGCATCGACGACCTGCCGATCATCGACACGCTCGCAGATCTGGGCGTGACGATCCTGTTGTTCACCATCGGTCTCAAACTCGATCTGCGAATGCTCTACCGGCGCGAGGTCTTCCTCACCACCGGGATCAATCTCGGGGTGCTCCTCGGCCTCACCACCGGCTTCCTCGGACTGCTCTCGGTGCTCGGCGTCGAGATGCTGGCGGGCGAGTCGTGGAAGACGCTCGCCCTGCTCGGTTTCGCGTTGTCGTTCTCGAGCACGGTCTTCGTGGTCCAGGTCCTCGACGAACGCTCGGAGTCCCACTCCCTCTACGGCCGCATCGCCATCGGCATCCTGGTGCTGCAGGACGTCGTCGCCGTCGTCTATCTCACGGCGCGAAGCGGGGAGCCACCCAGCCCCTGGGCGTTCGCACTGCTGCTCCTGATCCCCGGCGCATGGATCGTCCGGCGACTCTGGAACCGCCTCGGGCACGGCGAACTCCAGACGCTCTTCGGCGTCACCATGGCGCTCGTGCCGGGGTACTGGCTGTTCGAGACCGTCGGCATCAAGGGCGACTTCGGCGCCATGGTGATCGGCGTCCTGCTGGCCTCGCATCCGCGAGCCGGTGAGCTGTCGCGCACGCTGTTCGGACTCCGCGAACTGCTCCTGGTCGGCTTCTTCGTCTCGATCGGCCTGCACGTGACGCCGACCCTCGACACCGTGCTCGTCGGCCTGGTCCTCGTGCTCCTCCTGCCGCTCGAGGCGGCGCTGTTCACCTTCGTGCTGGCCATGTTCGGTCTGCGCCGGCGAACCTCGATCCTGGCCGGGCTGGCGCTGGCGAACTTCTCCGAGTTCGGGCTCATCGTCATATCGAACGGCGTGAGCAACGACCTGCTCGACGACGACTGGCTGGTGGTCACCTCGGTCGCGGTCGCGGCGAGCTTCGTGTTCTCGACCCTCGTCAACCGTCGCGGTTCCAACCTGGTGGCTCGGCTCTCGGCATACGTCCCGAGAACGGCGGCCGCGAGCGCCCATCCCGACGACGCGGCGATCGACCTGGCGCCCGCCCGTGCGGTCGTCTTCGGTCTCGGCCGGGTGGGCAGCTCGGTCTACAACCGGCTCGCCGACGAGTACGGACTGAACGTCGTCGGCGTCGAGAACGATCCCCTGAAGGTGGCGAACCTGCGCGGGCGAGGATTCCGCGTGATCGAGGCGGACGCGACCGAGACGGGCTTCTGGGAACGGTGCGAAGGGGTCTCCGACCTCGACATCCTCGTGATGGCCATGCCGTTCCACGGGTCCAATCTGGTGGCCCTCGACCGGGTGGAGGAACGGGACTTCGACGGCACCATCGCCGTCGTCGCCCAGTACGACGACGAACGCGACGAACTGCTCGGCCGCGGCGCCGACGTCGCCTTCCACATCTACGAGGGCACCGGCGTCGGTCTGGCCGACGCTGCCGCCGAGGCCGCGGGACTCGACCGCTGAGACCTGACTACGAAGAGGGCTCCCAGAGGTCCTTCTGCATGTACACGCAGTCGATCCACTGGTCGGCCTTGTGGCCGATCGACCGCAGACGCCCGACCTCGGTGAACCCGAACCGCGAATGCAGGGCGACCGAGCCCTCACCGCCGGTCGCGGCGATCACCGCCACGATCTGACGCACGTTGTCGCGATTCGCGCGGTCGAGCATCCCGGCCATCAGTGCCGATCCGACGCCGCGACCGCCGTGGCCCGGACGGACATAGATCGAGTCCTCGGTGGACCGGTCGTACGCCGGCATCCCGCGGAACGTGCCGAGGTAGGCGTAGCCGACGATCCGTTCGAGACCCGCCTCGTCGAATGCTCGTGCCACCACGAACGGCCGCCCGGCGCCGGTGATCGCCGCGTACTTGGCGTGCCACTCGTCGAGCGTGGGCACGACGTAGTCGAAGGTCGCGACGGTGTGCTGCACGTAGTGCGCATAGATCTCGGCGACCGCCTCGAGATCGTCGATGGTGGCGTCGGACACCTGGACTCCGGCGGCGTCGACCACGGATTCGGGCTCGGTCATGCCGATGAGATTAGGCGAGCGCGGTCGCCCGACTCCACTGCTGTCATCGGGGCCCAATACAATCGAGCGAGTGTCGACGCCCCGTGCCCTGTCCGGTCTGGCCGCGCTCGCGTGTGCGGACAAATCCTTCCGCGAGGTGCACGAACGCCGTGCCGAACGTCGCCTCGACATCACTGCGCCCGACGCGGCCCGGCCGTTCCTCGTCTCCTGTCTGGCCGCAGGCTCCGACGCCCCGCTGCTGGTCGTCTCGGCCAACGGCCGCGAGGCCGACGACCTGACGGCCGAGCTGGCCGAACTGCTCGACGATCCCGATGCGGTGGCCCAGTTCCCCTCGTGGGAGACCCTTCCGCACGAGCGGCTGTCGCCGAGCGCGGACACCGTCGGCCAGCGCCTCGCGGTCCTGCACCGTCTCGCCAATCCCGGTGACAACCCGCTACGGGTCGTGGTCACCACGGTCCGCTCGCTCGTGCAGCCGATGGCGCCGGGCCTGGGCGAGGTCGCCACCGTCACCCTGCGCGAGGGCATCGAGGTCGACTTCGACGGCCTGCTCGCCCAGCTCGTCGAGATGGCCTACGAACGTGTGGACATGGTCGGACGCCGCGGCGAGTTCGCGGTCCGCGGCGGCATCCTCGACGTCTTCCCGACGACCGCCGACCACCCGGTCCGCGTCGAGTTCTGGGGTGACGAGATCACCGAGATCCGGGCGTTCTCGGTCGCCGATCAGCGTAGCCAGCCCGAGGTCGACGCCTCCGAGGTCCGCATCCACCCGGGTCGCGAACTGCTGCTGTCCGAGAAGGTGCGAACGCGCGCAAGCGATCTCGCGGCGGAGAATCCCAACGACACCGCGCTCAACGAGATGCTCGCCAAACTGGCCGAGGGCATTCCCGTCGAGGGGATGGAGGCGCTCATCCCGGCGCTCGTCGACGGCGAGATGCAGCTCCTCACCGAGGTCGTCCCCGACGGGACGCGGGTGCTCATCCTCGACCCCGAGAAGGTCCGAACCCGCGCGGCCGACCTGTCCAAGACAGGTGCGGAGTTCCTCGAGGCGTCCTGGACGGCCGCGGCGATGGGTGCGAACGCACCGATCGACCCGCGATCGGGGACCGGCATCGACCTGCAGGCCAGCGCCTACCGTTCGCTCGGCGACGTGCGCGAAGCGACACTACAGGCCAAGCGGCCCTGGTGGACGCTGTCACCGCTGTCCACCGGGAGCGGGAACGAACTGGAACTCGACCTCGCCCCCGGACCCGCACCGCGCGGCGACGAGCGCGAGATCGCGGCCACGTTCGCCCAGCTGCGGGCCCACGTGTCCGACGGCAAGACCGCCGCCATCGTCGTCACCGGCAAGGGCACCGCCCAGCGCGTCGGCGAGCGGCTGTCCGAGGCCGAGGTCCCGTATGTCATCGCCGAGCCGGGGCATCGTCCCGAACCGGGCGAGGTCGCGGTCTTCGGTGCCACGCTGCGCAACGGAATCGTCTGTGCCGACGCCGGACTCGTGGTGGTCACGGAGGCCGACCTCACCGGTACCCGCGTCGCGAACGTCCGCGACGGACGCAAACTCCCGGCCAAGCGCCGCAACCAGGTCGACCCGCTGGCGCTGACCGCCGGCGACCTCGTCGTGCACGACCAGCACGGCATCGGCAAGTTCGTCGAGATGATCGAACGCACCGTCTCGGGTGCTCGGCGCGAGTACCTCGTCCTCGAGTACGCATCGAGCAAACGCGGTCAGCCGGCCGATCGGTTGTACGTGCCGATGGACGCACTCGACCAGCTGTCCCGGTACGTCGGCGGCGAACAGCCGTCGTTGTCCAAGCTCGGCGGGTCGGACTGGCAGAACACCAAGCGCAAGGCGCGCAAGGCCGTTCGCGAGATCGCGGGCGAGCTCGTGCAGCTCTACGCCGCGCGCCACGCCGCCCCGGGACACGCCTTCGGGCCCGACACCCCGTGGCAGCAGGAGATGGAAGACGCCTTCGACTTCACCGAGACGATCGATCAGCTGACCGTCATCGCCGAGGTCAAGGCCGACATGGAACGTCCGGTCCCGATGGACCGCGTCATCGTCGGCGATGTCGGCTACGGCAAGACCGAGATCGCCGTGCGCGCCGCGTTCAAGGCCGTGCAGGACGGCAAGCAGGTCGCCGTCCTCGTGCCGACGACCATTCTCGCGCAACAGCATCTGCAGACGTTCACCGAGCGGATGAGTGGTTTCCCGGTTCGGGTGCGCGGGCTGTCGCGCTTCACCGACCCCAAGGAATCCCGCGAGATCACCGAGGCCATGGCCAAGGGTGAGGTCGACATCGTCATCGGCACCCACCGCCTTCTGCAGACCGGTGTCACCTGGAAAGACCTCGGTCTCGTGATCGTCGACGAGGAACAGCGTTTCGGCGTCGAACACAAGGAGCACATCAAGTCGCTGCGTACGCACGTCGACGTGCTGACGATGTCGGCGACGCCGATCCCGCGCACCCTGGAGATGTCGATGGCCGGCATCCGCGAGATGTCGACGATCCTCACCCCGCCGGAGGAGCGCCATCCGGTGCTCACCTACGTCGGCGCCTACGCGCCGAAACAGGTCGCCGCCGCGATCCGCCGTGAGTTGCTCCGCGACGGCCAGGTGTTCTACGTGCACAACCGGGTCTCGACCATCGACAAGACGGCCAAGGACATCGCCGCGATGGTCCCCGAGGCGAGAGTCGTTGTCGCCCACGGTCAGATGGGTGAGGATCAGCTCGAGCGCACGGTGTCGGGATTCTGGAACCGCGAATACGACGTGCTGGTCTGTACGACCATCATCGAGACCGGTCTCGACATCTCCAACGCCAACACGCTCATCGTCGACCGCGCCGAGAACCTCGGTCTGTCGCAGCTCCATCAGTTGCGCGGACGCGTCGGCCGTAGTCGCGAGCGCGGTTACGCCTACCTGCTCTACAGCCCGGACCGGCCGCTGACCGAGACCGCCTACGACCGCCTCGCGACGATCGCGCAGAACAACGAACTCGGCGCCGGTATGGCCGTGGCGCTCAAGGACCTCGAATTGCGCGGCGCCGGAAACGTTCTCGGGGCCGAACAGTCCGGTCACGTCGCGGGCGTCGGTTTCGATCTCTACGTGCGGCTCGTCGGCGAGGCCGTCGAGGCGTATCGCGCTGCGGCCGACGGCAAGCCCGTCGAGACCCAGGAGACCGGGGAGGTGCGGATCGACCTGCCGGTGGACGCGCACATCCCGGTCGAATACGTCGACTCCGACCGTCTGCGTCTGGAGGCGTACCGCAAGCTGGCGTCGGCCACCGACGACGCCGCGGTCGACGCGGTGCTCGTCGAGCTCAACGACCGCTACGGTCCGCCGCCGGTCGAGACGACGCGTCTGGCGTCGATCGCCCGTCTGCGTCTGCGGTGCCGCGAACGCGGCATCACCGAGATCGGGCTGGCCGGGCAGGGCGTCAAGATCTCGCCGCTGCCGCTCCTCGACAGCGAGCAGGTGCGTCTGCGCAGGCTCTACTCCTCGGCGACCTTCCGTGCGACGACGTCGGTGGTCACCCTCCCGATCCCGCGGACCGGGGGAGTGGGATCGGCCCGGCTGCGCGACGACGAGCTCATCGAGTACCTCACCACGTTCCTGACGCAGCTGAAGCCGGAGCCGAACGGCTGAGCCGGTTGTCGGCGAGGCGGGCGGCGTCGACGGGTTCGGGGGTTAGGTTGATGGACAACAGGGGGGTCGAGAAAGGGCGTACGACGAATGACGGTGGTGCTGCTGGACCCGGCACGGCCCGACCTGATCCCCATCCGGGCCCGCGCGTGGCTCACCGGACCGGTGAAGGTCACCGAGGACGTGCCCGCCAGTCTCCTATGGGAGTTCGACCACGTCGACGCGGTGTTCGACGAGGTGCTCGCTGAGACACCCGTCGACTCCGTACTGGTGAGCACCAACGCCGATCACCCACTCGTCCGCGCCCGTCTCGCCCGCGGTGAGCAGGTCATCACCGCGGCGAAGGTGTCGGGGATGGCCCTGCTCGACTCCGTCGCCCTCATGGACACCCTGCGCCGCAACGGCCCGTGGGAGAGCACCCAGACCCACCACTCGCTGCGTCGCTACCTCCTCGAGGAGGTCTACGAGCTGCTCGACGCCATCGAGGCCGGCGACCAGGTCGAACTGAGGGAAGAACTCGGGGACCTGTTGCTGCAGGTGCTCTTCCACGCGCGCATCGCCGCCGACGATCCCGAGGCGCCGTTCGACATCGACGACGTCGCCCGCAGCTTCACCTCCAAGGTGATGGGCCGTACCCCCGGCGTGCTGTCCGGTGCCCACGCCGACCTCGAGACCCAGATCCGCGAGTGGGAGGAACGCAAGGCCGCGGAGAAGAAGCGCGGCTCCGTCCTCGACGGCGTCGCGACGACGCAGCCGTCGCTGGCCCTGCTGCAGAAGATCCTCGAACGACTCACCGCGGCGTCGTATCCGGTGGACACCATCCCGGCCGAGACGTGGACCGTCACCGTCACGGCCGGCGACGACAGCATCGAGGCGCAGGCCCGGGACAAGGCCCTTGCGCTCATGGCGTCGGTCCGCGAGGCCGAGGGTCGCGCGAAAGAGCGTGGCATCGAACTGAATTCGCGCGAGGCCTGGGAGAGTGTGCTGCCAGACTGATGGGTTTCGCTCACCGAATCCGTTCCCGCTCACGCAAATTGGGTGAGCGCGAACGGATTTCGTGAGCGCCGCGCGTGGTGTACTACCGGGACGTCACTGCGGTGCGCATCACCTCGAGGGCGAGCTGCTCGTCGACCGGCCCGGTGACCGCGACGTCCGCGTCGGTGGCGGCGATGACGTCGGCGCACGTGAGCGAGAAGTGCGGCCCCTCGGTGAGGAAGGTGGAGAACCCCGCCGTGGAGGCGGCGAAGACGATGCGGGTGACACCGGCCCACACGCAGGCCGTGGCGCACATCGGGCACGGTTCCCCGCTCGCGTACATCGTCGCGCCGGCAAATCGGTCGGCGTGCCCGTCGGCGGTGGCCCGGCGAATCGCGTCGAGCTCCGCGTGCGCGGTGACGTCCCCGGCGGAGGCCACCTCGTTGCGGCCCTCGGCGAGTACCGCGCCGCCGGCGTCGACCAGTACGGCACCGAACGGGCGGTTCCCTCCGGTGGCGGCCTCGGCGGCGAGTTCGATGGCTCGCGTCAGGAACCCTTGCTGTGATGCGTTCTCGCTCATGCGCTCATCTCTACTCTGGTTCCGATGTCGGATGCGAGGGCGGCGTCGACGAGGAGGCGGGCGGTCACGAGATCCTGCAGGCCGATGCCCACGGAGTTGAACAGGGTGATGTCGTCGTCGCTGCGTCGGCCGAGTCGGGGATCGACGATCACGTCCCCCAGCTCGACCGCGACCGCGTCCTCGGTGAGGTGTCCTTCGGCGACCGCGAGCAGGACATCTCCCGACTTGGCCAGCGCGGTGGCGCGACTGTCGACGACGAGTCGGCCCGTGCCCATGCCGGGCCCGTCGATCTCACGGTGATCGGCGCGCGGCGGTGCGCCGACGGCGTTGAGGTGCAGTCCGGGGCGGAACCAGGCGCCACGGACGATCGGGTCCTTCGACGGGGTCAGCGTGCACACGATGTCGGCGGTCGCGAGGACATCGTGGGGTGTGTCGGCGTAGACGACCTGTACATCCAGATCGCTTGTCCGGCATCGGAATTCGTCGACGGTCGCCTCGGTGCGTGACCACACGACGACCTTGTCGATCGGCCGGACCCGGGCGATCGCGCGGGTGTGCTCGACGGCGAGGGTGCCCGCCCCGATGAGGCCGAGGGTCGAACTCGTCGAGCGTGCGAGGTGCGCGGTGGCCACCGCACTCGCCGCGGCGGTCCGGATGGCGGTGATGAGCCGCCCGTCCAGGACGGCCTCACATTCACCGGTGCGATCGGACACCAGCAGGATGGTCGACCGCTGGGTGGGCAGGCCGGCCGCACGGTTGCCCGGCATATCCGACAGCAGCTTCACGGTGCTGGCGCGCTGGCGGGTCGCGGTGGCGGCCATGGGCAGCACCGACCCGCCGTCGGGCAGCGGCATCACGGCCGGGGCCGGGTTGGCGGCGGTGCCGGTGGACAGGTCCGCGTGGGCGCGTTCGACGGCGTCGAAGACCGCGTGGCGGTCGATCAGCGCCGAGATGTCGGAGTGGGTGAGAACGAGGGTCATGGAACAGGGCCTTCCTGGAGACGTCAGACGCGGCCGACGTACGGGACGGTGAGACCGGACGGGGCTTTGCGCCCTCCGGCGAAACCGCTGACGGCGACGATCGCGAGAATGTAGGGCAGCATCACGAGCACTGCGTAGGGGATGTTCACGCCGAGTGCGGGCAGGGCGAACTGGAGCGCGCGGGCCGCGCCGAAAAGCAGAGTGGCCCAGATGATCCCGGACACCTTCCAGCGGCCGGCGATCACCGCGACCACCGCGAGATAACCCATGCCGGCGGTCATGTTCTCGCTGAATGAGCCGACCTCGGACAGTGCGAGCTGAGCGCCTGCCAGTCCTCCGGTTCCGGCCGCGACGAGCACCATGAGAACGCGGATCCGGTTGACCGCCACTCCGGTCCAGCCCGCCGAGGTCGCATCCTCGCCGGCCGCGTCGACCCGGATGCCGGTCATGGTGCGGGGCGAGAAGACCACGGCCAGCGCCGCGACGATCACGAGACAGGCGTAGCCCAGAACGGTCTGCCCGAACAGTGCGGGTCCGACGATCGGCAGCTCGCTCAGGACCGGGATGTGGATGTCGTCGAAGGCGGGCACGTTCTGCCCCTTGCCGTCGCCGAGGAGGACCCGCGCCCCGAACGTCGTCAGACCGAGGGCGAGCGCGTTGGCGGCCACGCCGGTGACGATCTGGTCGGCGCGCAACCGCACGCTCAGCAACGCCTGGGCCAGACCGAATATGAGGCCGGCGAAGACCCCGGCGACGGCGCCGAGGGTGGCCGAACCGGTTGTCGCCGACGAGAGCACAGCGGCGAACGCACCGGTGAGCATCATGCCTTCCATGCTCAGGTTGAGCACCCCGGCACGTTCGGAGATCGATTCCCCGGTGGCGGCCAACAGAAGCGGAATGGCGAAGGCGACTCCGCTGGTGAGCACTTCGGTGATCATGTCGGCGTTCATACGAGCACCTCCTCGGCGGCGCTGTCGGTGGTGGTCGCGGATGAGGGTTTGCGGGGTGGGCGGTTGGTGGTCGTCCACCAGGCGGCGCCCGCGATGAGGATGATCAGCACGCTCTGTACGACCGTGATCGTCGAGGCCGGAACCCCCGCGGCGAGCTGGAGATTGATGCCGCCCGAGACCAGGAAGCCGAACAGCAGGGACACCGCGGCGACGGCGGTCATCGATCCCCGGGCGAGCAGCCCGACGACCAGACCGGAGAACCCGAAACCAGAGGAGAACCCGTCGGCGAGGACGAACGGCGCCGTCGCCACCAGCAGTCCGCCGGCGACCCCCGAGAACCCGCCCGCAGCGGCCAGGCTGAGCGAGGAGGTGCGGTCGACGGGTACGCCGAATCGGGCCGACGCGGTGGGCGACAGCCCCACGCTCCGTAACCGCAGGCCGGTGACGGTGTGGCGCAGCAGGATTCCCACGGCGATCGCGGCGACCACTGCGATCACGATGGCGATCGTGGCCGGACTCTTCTCGAGCCCCAGCAGCGGGAGTCGGGCGGCGTCGGACAGCGGTTCCGACTGCGGCAGGGTTTCCGACGAGGTCATCGGCTGCCGCAGCAGGGAGGGTTCCTGGACCATCAACACCACCAGGGCGAGGCCGACGAAGTTCAGCAGCAGGGTGGTGATGATCTCGCTGGTGCCGCGGCGCACCCGCAACCAGGCGGCGATCGCGGCCCAGCCCGCACCCGCGAGCGCCGCGGCGAGCAGCACCAGCGTCAGGCCGAGCGGCAGGGGCGTCGAATGGGGAAGCGAGACACCGACGGCGGTCGCGGCGATCCCGCCCAGGCAGATCTGGCCCTCGCCGCCGACGTTCACCAGCCCGGCGCGGTAGGCGATCGTGAACCCGACGGCCACCAGCATCAGGACGGCCGCGCTGTTCAATGACGTGCCGATCGCGAAGGGCGAACCCAGGGTGCCGTCGACCAGTGCGGTGACGACCTCGGCGGGGCCGGCGCCGGCGGTGGCGGCCAGTCCCAGACCGACGAGCGCCGAGACGATCAGTGCGGCGACCGCGATCACGAGGGGATGGCGCAGATGCAGACGGTCCGACGACGGCAGACGCCGCGATCGTGTGGGAGCGGAGTTGGTGGTCATGCGGGTACTCCGGTCATGAGGACGCCGATATCGGTGGCGGCGGTGGGGGAGTCGGTGCTCACCGGTCCGAGCAGGGTGCCGCGGTAGGCCACGACGATCCGGTCGCACACGGCCAGCAGTTCGTCGAGTTCGCTGGAGGTGACCAGCACCGCGGCTCCGTCGTCGGCGGCCGCCCGCAGGCGTTCCAGCACGAAGGCGACGGCTCCGGCATCGAGACCGCGGGTGGGTTGAGCGGCGACCACGGCGCGCATACCCGGGGTGGACAACTCACGGGCGAGAACCACCTTCTGCTGGTTGCCGCCCGACAGCGAACCGATCGGGGCGTCGGGGCCGGCGGCCCGGATCGAGTAGTCGGCGATTGCCGTGGCGGCGTCGGCGCGGATCCGGGCGCGGTCGAGCAGACCCCAGCGGCGGTAGTCCTTGAGCCTCGGCAGCGCGAGGTTCTCGGCGATCGACAGCTCCCCGATCATGCCCTCGGCGTGCCGATCCTCCGGGATCACCGCCAGGCCCGCGGCTGTGCGGTGCGCCGGCGACCCGCCGGTGAGGTCGACGCCGTCGAGCTTTACGGTGCCGGCGTCGGCGGGCAGTGCGCCCGACAGCAGGGCGGTGAGCTCGGACTGACCGTTGCCCTCCACCCCGGCAACCCCGACGATCTCGCCGCGCCCGACGCTCAGCGAGACACCCGACAGGGCGGTGCTGCCGTCCGGGCGCGTGACGGTGAGACCGTCGAGCTCCAGCATCGGTTCGACGGCGGGCGCCGAATCTCCCTGGCGTCGAAGCGGGGTCGCGGTATGGGGATTCTTGTCACCGAGCATCAGGGTCAGCAGTGAGGGCAACGGCACGTCGGCGAGCCGCCCTCCGCCGACGACGGTCCCGCCGCGCAGGACGGTCGCCTCGTCGGCGGCGCGGGCCACCTCGCCGAGTTTGTGCGTGATGAGCACGACGGACCGGCCGTCGGCGGCCAACGCATGGCAGGTCGTGATCAACGCGTCGATCTCGTCGGGATCGAGGACCGCCGTGGGCTCGTCGAGCAGGATCAACCGGGGATCGTGCAGCAGGGCCTTGACGATCTCGACCCGCTGCCGCGCGCCGACCGTCAGGTCGCCGACCGTGGCGTGCGGATCGACCTGCAGCCCGTAGGAGTCGGCGATCCGGTCGAGGTCTGCCGCCAGTGCGCGACGCGGCGGTCGGAAACCCTTGCGTCCCAACAGGAGGTTGTCCTCGACAGTCATCGTCGAGATCAGCGAGAAGTGCTGGTGCACCATCGCGACGCCGGCCTGCAGCGCGTCCGACGGGTTGCGGGGCCGGTACTCGGCGCCGGCGAGGGTCATGGTTCCGATGTCGGGGGAGACCGTGCCGTAGATGGTGTTGCACAGCGTCGACTTGCCTGCGCCGTTCTCACCGAGGATGCAGTGGACCGAACCGGGTCGCACGGTCAGTGTCACCGCGTCCAGGGCGCGGACCGGGCCGAACGACTTGCCGATCTCTTCCATCGACAGCAGCGTGGTGGTGCTCATCGTCATCGCCTCTCGTCCGAGGTTCTCGCGACCGTCAGTACAGCTCGACGGAGTCGGCGATGACCGCGTCCTTGGCCTTCGACAGCGCATCGGTCACGGCCGGGTCGGTCGAGCACACGATGAAGTCGGTGCCGCCCTTGTCGGAGGTGATACCGAAGGGAACCTGTGCGGCAGTCCAGGTTCCGTCGAGCACCGAGGACACCGCGTACTCGATCTCGGTGCCGATGTCGGTCCGGACGAAGCCGGCGTAGACGGGGTTCGCGCAGTCGCCGGGGATGGGGCCGCCGTTGAAACGGTTGCCCGAGCCCTTGGCGGCCTGCTCGATGCCCTGCTTGCCGAGGTTCACGATCTGACCGAGGACGTCGGCGCCGCTCGCGTAGGCCGCGCCGGCGGCCTGCTTGGCCTTGGCCGGGTCGTTGAAGTCACCGACGTACTGCGGCGCGAGGACCTTCACATCCGGCCGGACGAAGCGGGCGCCGTTGCCGAAAGCCCCGGCGGCGTTGACGATTGCGGGGAGCTCCACCCCGCCGATGAAGCCGACGGTCCCGGTCTTCGACGACGACGCGGCCACCGCGCCGGACAGGAACTCCGCCTCGGCCTGCTGCGGGTCGTAGTAGGCCAGGTTCGGCAGCGGTTCGGCGTCCGCGGGTCCGCCGATCTCGACGAATGTGACGTCGGGGAACTGCGGGGCGACGGCGCGCAGGTCTGAGTCGGTCTGACCGCCGACGGAGATGACGAGCTCGTTCTGCGAGGCGAACCGCTGCAGGGTCTGCTGGTAGTCGGCGGCGGCGACCTGCTCGACGAAGCTGATGTCGACCTTGTCGCCGTACTCGGCCCGGATGCGTTCGATGCCGGCGTATCCCGATTCCATGAAGCCGGTGTCGTTGATCGATCCGGGGAGGAAGACGCCGACGGACAGGGTGTCGTCGGACGAGCCGGAGTCGGAGGTGCCGCACGCGGTGAGACCCAGGGCGAGCATTCCGGTGGCGACGAGGGACAGGGTCTTGGCGGTCGTGATCTTCATGGGGTTTCTCCCGATCCAGTGGTGTTTGTTAGCGGTATACCGTTACGAGAAGGATCGGGTCGTTCTATTACCGGCGGATGTCGAGCCGGTAAGAAGACTGTTACTGGTATACCGTTAAGTGTGCCGGTCGCGGATGCTGGAAAGCATTGAGAGAGAAGGAGGTCAACGGTGACAGCCGCAGAGGACGTGACCAACCGCAGATCGCTGCGGGACGTCGCCTACGACGAACTCCGAGCCCGCATCGTCGGACTCGAGCTCACACCCGGCACGCGACTGATCGAACGCGACCTGGCCGAGGAACTGGCAGTCTCCCGGATCCCGCTGCGCGAGGCGCTCCAGCGGTTGCAGCGTGACGGGCTGGTCGTCGTCGTACCCCGCCAGGGTGCGATCGTCTCACCCTTCACCGTCGACGACGTGCGCGACCTCTTCGACGTCCGCGAGAGTCTGGAAGTGCTTGCGGCCCGACTGGCCGCCGAACGCGCCACCGACGAGGGACTCGCCGCACTCGCAGCCCAGCTCGACATCGCCCGAGACGCCACCGAACGCCGCGACGAAGCGGCCATAGCCGAAGCCAACGCACGTTTTCACGGCCTGATCGTCGACCTCGCCGCCAACCCTCTGCTCGAATCGCTCCTGCAACCACTCGGGGCGCGGACACAGTGGCTGTTCCATCTGACCCGGGACCGCGATGCCGGCGTGCAATGCCGCGAACACGAAGAACTCCTCGCCGCGATCGCCGCCCACGACCCCGAACGCGCAGCCCACTCGGCGTTCCATCACGTGCACTCGGGACGCGAGGCCAGCCTGAAGATGGCCGCCGAATGGTCCGAGGGTGACATCGACCCGGTGCACCTCACCAAGAGCCGCCGACGGGGTGGGGCCTGACGGCGGATCCGACTTCCCGCTTGCCGGTTTTCTTCCCGCGTCTCGGCTTACTTCCCGCGTGTCAGGTCTGGCCAGCGGGAAGGAGTTGTGCGGGCGGGAAGGAAACCCGCACGCGGGAACTCACTCGAAG
>NZ_JSYC01000091.1:0-3725 GCF_054823965.1 Gordonia sp. GN26
GGCTCCTCGCTGCGCTCGTCGCCTACTCAATCAGCCGGGGGCGACTACTTTTGCCGGCCGAGTAGGTCCGAGGCGCCAGCCGAGGACCTTATCGAGGTCAGGCGTTCCCGCCCAACAGGATTCGTACCGACAGTGCCTCGATGCGTTCGGGCGAGGGTTGCGGTCGTAGTCGGGACAGGTCGGTGACGACGTTGAGTGCGGCGTGAACGAGGAACCGTGCGTGGGTGATCGGCAGGTTCGCTCGTTCGCGGCTCATCCAGGTCGCCCATTCCTCGACGGTGATGCGTTGCTGATTGCGCAACGCATCCCGGGCCTCGGGTGTGGCGTGTCCGATCTCGGTTTCGTAGACGCTGATCAGATCGGTTGAGCTGCAGGTCAATCGGACGTACCGGCGCACCATGCCGACGAGTGCCTCGTGCGGCGTCGTCGCATCGGCCAGGGCGTCGGAGATGGCGGTCGTGACGCGGTCGGTCGCCCGCCAGAACGCGGCCTCGAGGATCGCGACCTTGCTCGGGAAGTGGCGGTACACGCCGGACGCCGGAAGGTCCGCGGCATGGGCGATGTCCTCGATGGTCACATCACGGAAGCCGCGAGCGGCGAACAGATTGATCGCCTCGGTCAGGATGACCTCGCGCTTCGCCGCCGGAGCGAGCCCGTGCGCGGCCGGAGCAAGCGGTTCGACCGGATCGGGGAGGTCGGCGTCGAGCAGGTCGATCGCGGCCTCGGAGACGAGCGCGGTGACCTCGCGCGCCGGGAGCGAGGAGCGATGGGTCGTCGGGCTGGCCGCGACACTGGTCATCGCGGCGACGATCAGATTGGCGTCGGCATCGCCGAGGTCGGGACGCAGGCGTCGAGCCGCCGCACGGATGCGCCGGTGCTGGTGCACGACGACATCGCGGACGATGTCCCGGTCGGCCGACTCGAGGTACCGGGACTCCCATCGGTACAGACCACCCGTGCGGCGGTTCTCGAACGAGGCTGCGGTGATCGCCACGAGCAGGTCGCGCAGTTCGTCGTCCCCGTCGCTGTCCACCGCATCGAGCGCCGACCGGAGCGACCGGGCCAGGACGGCGGTGGTCTCGGCGAACAGTGCGTACTTGTTGGGGAAATGCCGGTAGAGGGCGGGTGCGGAGATCCCGACCGCGTCGGCGATGTCGTCGAGGCGAACCGCGTGGTAACCGCCGTCGCTGAACGCCTTCGCCGCAGCGTCGACGATGAGTCGCCTGCGGTCGGCCGGACGGCGGCGTCGGGCGCCCGGCGCAACGCTCTGAGGCGTGTCGGGAGTCGACGTCCCCGGGCGCACGGTCATGGCGACAGACTCTAGCCGGATACGACGTTCACGAGACATTTTCGGGGCTATCGGGCGAAAAGACCAGCAAGGGGTCTCGAGTGACGAGTATAAGTTAACCAAGATTCTCGTGATCTGCGTCGCACTGTGGTAGTACTCTAGGCGATGGCACAGATCCGACGATCTGTGTCTATCTGTCCGGTCACGAGTGGGGAGTGCAGTGAGCGACGAGACCAGCCAGGCAATCGTGACCTCGGTCGACGACCGAGGAGTCGCGCGGCTGACCATTTCCCGCCCGGAGAAGATGAACGCTCTCGACACCGAGGCGAACTACGGCATCAAGGCTGCGATGGAGGAGTGGTCGAAGAGCGACGACGTCCGCGTCATCGTTCTCGACGGCGCCGGCGGGAGCTTCAGCGCCGGAGCCGACGTGGTCTCCATCAACTCGCAGTCGACCGCCGACGGGGCGTCGGGTCTCGACCCCGACCAGGCCCGGGGGATCATCTCCGCCGGTTCGGAACTCGCGCGCGCTGTGCGATCGGTCCAGGTGCCGGTCATCGCCTCCGTCGACGGACCGGCTGCGGGCATCGGTGCCTCGCTGGCCCTGGCCGCCGACCTCATCTACACGACGAAGCGGTCGTACTTCCTGCTCGCCTTCATCAACATCGGCCTGATGCCCGACGGCGGCGCGTCGATGCTGTTCACCTCCGCGGTGGGCCGTGTCCGCGCCAACGAACTCGCCCTCCTCGGCGAGAAGCTGCGCGCCCCCGAGGCTCTCGCGGCGGGACTGGTCAACGGCGTCTACGACGACCGTCCCGCGCTCGACGAAGCCGTCGACAAGGTCGCCGCGAAGCTCGCCGGCAAGAGCCGTTCCGCGTTGCGCCTGACGAAATCGGCGCTCGACGCCCACACCATGTCGGGCTTCGAAGCCGCCATCGAGCGAGAACTCGAGGGGCAGACCGAACTGTTGCAGTCGCCCGAGTTCCAGGCTGCCATCGCCGCCTTCGCCGGCAAGAAGTGAGCTCGGGAGCCGACGCCCGAACCCTCACTCCCACAGACGTATTCACCACTCACGTTCGTCACGAAGACAGACAACAAGGAGACCGATCGTATGACCGCGACCGTCGACACCGTCACCGACCTCGCCACCGAGCCGCTGCGCTCGCGCCGTAACCACTGGAACAACCAGATCAAGCGCCACGCCTTCATGAACCCCGAGGGCGCGGCCTTGAAGTTCCAGGGCGAGGTCACCACCTGGAAGGAACTCGACGAGCGGACCCGTGCCTTCGCCGCCGCCCTGACCCGTCGCGGCGTCGAGTTCGGTGACCGCATCCTGGTGGTCCTGCTGAACCGCAGCGAGTACGTCGAAGCGGTGTTGGGCGCCAACCTCATCGGCGCCATCCCGGTGCCGGTGAACATCCGCATGAGCCCCGCCGAGATCGCCTTCCTGGTCAACGACAGCGGCGCGAAGGTCGTCGTCACCGAGACCCTGCTCGCCCCGCTCGTCGACGCCGTCGCCGCGTCGACCAACGCGATCGACCACATCGTGGTCGTCGGTGGATCGGACAAGGACAACCACCTCGACTACGAGGCGCTCGTCGGCGAGGACTCCTCGGACCTGCCCGAGCTCGACGTCCCCGAAGAGACCGTCGCACTGATCATGTACACCTCGGGCACCACCGGAAAGCCCAAGGGCGCCATGCTCACCCACACCAACCTGCAGGCGCAGGCCGCCACCTGCATGCAGGCGCTGCACACCCGGTCCGACGACATCGGCTCGTGCGTCGCGCCGATGTTCCACATCGCCGGCCTCGGTGCGATGGCGCCGCTGTTCTACATGGGTGCGCTGTCGGTCATCCACCCGCTCGGTGCCTTCGATCCGAACGACATGCTCGACACCATCGAGAAGGAGGGCACCACCTCGATCTTCCTGGTGCCCGCCCAGTGGCAGGCCGTCTGCGCCGCCCAGCAGGCCAAGCCGCGGGACCTGAAGCTGCGCGTCATCAGCTGGGGTGCCGCGCCCGCGTCGGACACCGTGCTGCGTGCGATGAACGAGACCTTCCCCGACGCGCTGAACGTCGCCGTCTTCGGTCAGACCGAGATGTCGCCGATCACCTGCGTGCTCGAGGGCAAGGACGCGCTGAACAAGATCGGTTCCATCGGCAAGGTCGTGCCCGCGGTGACCGCGCGCATCATCGACCCCGAGGGCAACGACGTGAAGCAGGGCGAGGTCGGCGAGATCGTTTACCGCGGACCCAACATGATGAAGGGTTACTGGCAGAACGAGCAGGGCACCGCCGACGCGTTCGCCGGCGGCTGGTTCCACTCGGGCGACCTCGTACGCGAGGACGAGGACGGTTTTCTCTACGTCGTCGACCGTGCCAAGGACATGATCATCTCCGGCGGCGAGAACATCTACTGCGCCGAGGTCGAGAAC
>NZ_JSYC01000092.1:0-11271 GCF_054823965.1 Gordonia sp. GN26
CGGTTGTCGATGCCGTGCTGGTCCTCGATGAAGCACCCGAAGATGTGTTCGCGGAACAGATCCGACGGCCGGACCGTCTGGTTGATGTTCTGGTAGTAGCGGTGCTTCTCCCAGGTGAGATCAATGCGTTCGAGCATGTACGGCACCCAGCCGATGCCCCCCTCGGACAGTGCGAATTTGATCCCGGGATGCCTGTGGAACACCGGGGAGAACAACAGGTCGGCGGTTGCGTACATCGAGTTGCAGCCGAACAGCGCGATCATCACCGCCATCGGCGCCTCGGGTGCGGTGATCGGCGGCTTGCCCGACGTCCCGAAATGGATCGACAGGACCTGTCCGGTCTCCTCGCAGGCCGAGAAGACACCGTCCCAGTGGTCGGTGTGGAAGGACGGCAGCCCCAGCGGGACCGGGTTCTCCACGAAAGCGATGGCGCGCGAACCCTTCTGGGCGGTGCGATGGATCTCGGCGATCGCGAGTTCGGTGTCCCACAGGGGCAGGATCACCATCGGGATGTACCGGTCCGGCGCCGTCGGGCACCACTCGTCGAGCAGGTAGTCGTTCCAGGCCTGCACGCAGGCGTGGGCGAGGTCCTTGTCCTCGCCCTCGAGAAACACCGTGCCGGCGAAACGTGGGAACGACGGGAAGCACAGTGCCGCATGGACGCCGTCGACGTCCATGTCCGCGAGCCGCGCCTTGGGGTCGTAGCAACCCGGCAGCATGTCGTCGTAGCGAACGGGCTCGGCACCGTACTCCTCCGGCTTCTTGCCCGCGACGGCGTTGAGTCCGATGTAGGGGTAGATCCGGTCCTCGTAACGCCAGACCTGTGCCGGTGGCCGACCGGGCCGCAGTTCCTTCTCGGTGATGTTGGGGCCGGCTTCCAGGTACTTCCGAGGTAGACGGTCGGTCCACAATCCGGGGTGTTCGATCAGATGGTCGTCGGTCGAGATCAATTGCATGTGGTCCTGCAGCGGCATTGCATCTCCTCGCGTTTCGCCCGAGTTCCTCCGGGCCCATCGGACTGCTGGCAGCGCGGGACGACGCGCTGAGCCACGGTTCCCATCGTGGCACGCCGAATCAGGGGTCCACAAGGGCATCAGATCAATGAGTTATCTGATTTGTGGTTATCGGAATCATCACTAAATAAGTTAACTCTATGCTAGCGTCCGAGGTGTGACTGTTGACGAAAACGCCGGCCAGATCACCGCGGACACTCCGTTCACACCGGCGGATGACACGTACCACGTGCCACCCACCGACGACCCGTACTGGGTGGAGACGAACTGGTGGTCCTTCAACGTCCCCGCCCGGCACATCGGCGGGTGGTTGCATGCCCGGTACGACGTCAACCGCGGCACGGTGACCTGGCGCGTCTTCGTCTGGGATCCCAGCGGCGCCGACCTCGGTCGCATCGCCTACTACCGCAACGCGACCGACAAGCCGATGCCGGAGAACCCTGATCTGCGGGACATCACCTTCCCGCACGGCGGCTTCTCCGTGAAGATGATCGAACCGCTGACGCGCTACCAGATCTCCTACTCCGATCCGGCGAACGATTTGTCGATCTCGTTCGAGCACACCGCCGTTCACCCGCCGCGACGCTTCACCCCGGGTGAGCCGCCGGCGATGCACAGTCCCCACCTCGACCAGCTCGGTCACCAGGTGGGGGAACTCGTCCTACGCGGTGAGTCGATCCCGATCGACTCGTACTCCATCCGGGACCGCACCTGGGGACCCCGCGGTGGGCACCACATGCAATCCAAGAAGCCCGAGTATCTCCGCGGCGAGTACAAGGTCCTGCACCCCGGTGGCCCGCGGTGGCGGGAGATCGAACGCGAACGTGGCCGCGGCCGCATTCAGTACATCTTCGGCCACTCCGGTCCGGAAACCGGCTTTCTCGGTTTCGTCCGCCCACAGGACGGCGACGCCGAGGGCTGGTCGCCGCTCAACCACGGCTGGCTGCTCCGCGACGGGAGATTCGAGCGCCTCGACAAGACTCGGTCGCGGATGCGCAACTTCCGCGACCCGCAGACCGGGTGGAGTGCCCACATGCAGGTCGACCTCACCGACCTGACCGACCGCACCATGTCCGCCGAGGGGTTCTCGGTGAGCCACATGTGCGAGGGCGGACTCGGCAGCAACGCATTGATGCGCTGGGAGTTCGACGGCGAGATCGGCTGGGGTGAGGACCAGGACGGCTGGAAGCGTTCACACTGGATCAAGATGATGAACGCCCTGCGCGCCACCAGCACCCCCACCGAGGAGGCGTGAGCATGACATCTGATGAGGACTTCGCGGTCTCAGCACCTTTCGACGGCGTCCGGGTCGTCGAGATCGCCGCCTGGACCTTCGTCCCCGGAGCAGGTGCCATCCTCGCCGATCTCGGCGCCGACGTGATCAAGGTCGAACCCCCGACCGGCGACCCCCAACGAAATCTCCAGAACGCCCTCAACCGCAAGGAGGGTGCGCCCAACCCCTTCCTCGAGGTGCCCAATCGCGGGAAGCGCAGCATCGCACTCGATCTCACCACCGAGGACGGCCACGACCTCCTCCTCAAGCTGGTGGAGAAGGCCGACGTCGTCCTCACCAGCTACCTGCCCGCACAGCGGACCAAGCTCCGCGTCGACATCGACGACCTCCTCGCCGTCAACCCGAAGCTGGTCTACGTCCGGGGAACCGGCTGGGGTTCCAAAGGCGACAAGGTGAATGTCGGCGGATTCGACGCGGCGGCAGCGTGGTCGGCCGGCGGCACCATGCACAAACTGACACCTCCGGGTGCCGACCGCCCGACGATGCAACCGGCCGCCTACTACGACCTCCAGGGTTCCTCCGCGATTGCCGGCGCGGTGGGTATGGCATTGTTCCGTCGCGAGCGCACCGGCAAGGGCGGCGTCGTCGACGTCTCACTGCTCAACACCGGAATGTGGCCGCTGAGCCCCGACCTGACCGCAGCCCCCTACATCGGCGAGATCCCGCGCCAGGATCGGACCGACGCCCCCAATCCGATCGTCAACGCGTACCGCACCAAGGACGACCGCTGGATCAACCTGGTCTGCCTGCAAGCGCAACGCTTCTGGGGTGAGTTGTGCGCCCTCGTCGACCGCGTCGACCTGATCGTCGACGAACGGTTCGCCGACGACATGGGCCGCTACACCAACCGGCACGACTGCATCGCCGAGCTCGACAAGGCCTTCGCCGAGAAGACCCTCGACGAGTGGCGGCACATCCTCGCCGAGTTCTCCGGGGTGTGGGCCGCGGCCGCGACCGTCGCCGAACTCCACGACGACAAGCAGGTCCTCGACAACGGCTTCCTGCCCGAGGTGCCCGCCGAGGACGGCTCGAACTTCCGCGTCGTCGCGCCGCCGTACCACTTCGACGGACAGCCCACGACGCCGCGACGCCCGGCACCGAAGCTCGGCCAGCACACCGAGGAGATCCTGCTGGAGGCCGGACTCGACCCCGAGCAGATCAGCGACCACCGCGAGCGGGGCGTGCTGGGCTGACCTCAGCGCCCCGCCGTACGGCGTCCCTCGCTGCCCTCAGTCGCTCGCCGGCAACGGCTTGGCGTCCTTGAGGACGAGCGGGGCGGTGCCGATGGCGAGCGTTCCCGCCCCGGCCTTGGTGACGAGCACCTCGAGGCCCGGCGCATCCTCAGAGGTGTACCGCTTGCCCAGCTGGTTACCGCCGCCGAGATCGGCGGCGATGGTGTCACCCGAGACGTCCTCGCCGATCGGGACCACGGGCGCGCCGCCGCAGGTGAGGTCGACGTCGCCCGCGGGCGGACTCACGACGATGATCTCGGTGTCGCAGACCTGGCTGCGGAGTCGGGCTCCTGGCTTCAGCGTCATGACTTCTCCTGTGCTCGTTCGAACTGCGCCACCAGCCGGCGGCGCAACACCTTCCCGGTGGCGGTCTGGGGCAGCTCGTCTACCCAGATCACCTCGTCCGGTGTCCGGGAACCCCGGAGCCGGGCGCGGACATGGGACCGGACGTCCTCCGCGGAGATGCCTGCCTGCGGGTCGGCCACGATGACCGCCACCAGTCGCTGCCCCCACTCCTCGTCGGGCAGACCGATCACCGCCGTCTCACGCACGGCCGGGTGGGTGAGCAGCACATCCTCGATCTCGGCCGGTCCGATGTTCTCGCCGCCACGGATGATGGTGTCGTCGGCGCGGCCCGCGATGAAGAGGTATCCCTCGTGGTCGACCCAGGCCTGGTCGTTGGTCGGGAACCAACCCTGCTCGTCGAGCACCGACCCCTTCCCCAGGTAGGACCCCGCGACCTGCGCGCCGCGGACATACAGCGCCCCGGTCTCACCCGGTCCCACCGGCCGGCCGTCGCCATCGCGGATCTCGATCTCCATCCCCGGTACCGGGCGTCCCACGCTCTCGAGTCGGCGTCGGATCAGCGGGTCGTCGGAGGCGATGGCCTGTGCGTGGTCGTCCGGACCGAGAAGCGCGAGAGTCGAACTCGTCTCCGTGAGTCCGTAGGCGTTGCAGAAGCCGGCGTCGGGGAACGCCCGCATGGCACGTTCGAGAACCGGGAGCGGTAGTCGCGCACCGCCGTAGGAGATCAGACGCAGCGCCGGCGCATCGGCGGGGTCGCCGTCGAGGGCGTCGACGATGCGGGCGAGCATGGTCGGGACCACTGTCGCCGACGAGATCGACTCGCGAGCAACGACTTCGAGCCATTCATGCGCATCGAAGTCGGGTAGGTGCACAACGCGGCGTCCGCCGTAGAAGTTGGTGAGCGTCGCCCCCACCGCCGCCACGTGGTAGGGCGGCACCGTGATGAGGGCCGCTTCGTCCTCGGCGGCCCCGGCGAAGTCGACGGTGGCGAAGACGTAGGCCTGGAGGTTCTCGTGCCGGAGTGGAACGACCTTCGGTTTCGACGTGGTACCGCTCGTGTGCAGGAGGACCGCAGGCACCTCGTCGGGAACATCGATGGGCGGCAACGGTTCCGACGCGCGGGCCGCAGCGAGGAACTCATCGAGGTCGAGCACCTGCTCACGTCCGGCAACCCGGTCGCGATAGCGTTCCTCGACGACGATCAGCGGGTGATCGAAGTCGTCGATCAGTTCGCCGAGCACTTCGTCGCCCAGCCGGTAGTTCACCGGGACGAAGGGCACTCCCGCAAAGGCTGCAGCGAAGAACACCTGGGGGTAACGGGGACCGTTACGGCCGAGGTAGATCACCTCCGAGGGTTTGCACCCGGCGACGACCGACGCACCCCCGCGGGCGGTGGCGACCACGTCGGCATGGGTCAGACCCGAGGCACGGTCACCGAGCGCGACCCGGTCGCCGAGCCCGGACTCCACCATGTCCAGGAGAAGGCCGACACCCATGTTTCCCGCCAATCCACGTGAGGTCACCGTCGGTGCGCAGCATCGAGCCGCACACCGCTCATCGTAGATGATTCAGTGCAATCAGTTACACCATTCGAGACAAGTGGTTGCGCTGTCGACGGCAACCCTGATGTCAGTTGAAGAGATCGACCACGGATTCGGTGGCGAAACGACCCCACAGCATCTTCTTGGCGACCGAGGTCATGTGTCGGCGCCAGTGCGCCTCGGCTCCCTCGACGTCACCCGCCTCGACCAGGGTGACCAGCTTCCGGAACGCACGGATCGTCTTCTTGAACTGCGCGGCGACCTCCCCGGTATCGGTGGTCCGGGACACGACGCGCGACATGTGCGTCGCGACGACGTCCGCCAGGACACGTCCGATGAGGCCAATCGTCTGATTGCCCGCACGCTCGAGAATGAGGTCGTGGAAGCGGAACGCCGTTCTCGACCAGGTGTCGAAGTCCGCGGACTCCGCCCCCGCGTCGACGAGGTCGGCGAGTTCGTCGATGACCTCGACGAGCGCCTTGACGTCGTCGTCGGTCCGGCGCGCGGCCAGCATCCGCACCGCGGCGGGCTCGAGGACCATCCGGGCCTCGTACAGGTCGGAGAGTG
Source organism: Gordonia sp. GN26 (assembly GCF_054823965.1). Taxonomy (NCBI): domain Bacteria; kingdom Bacillati; phylum Actinomycetota; class Actinomycetes; order Mycobacteriales; family Gordoniaceae; genus Gordonia; species Gordonia sp. GN26. Next base: position 5,954 of record NZ_JSYC01000092.1, read on the forward strand.
TCGTGTTCTGGATCTGGAGCAGGAGCCCGACGTAGCGGGCGGCCACGGACACGTCGGGCGAGACCACTTGCACACCACCGCGCGAACCACGGCGGACGACGATGAGCGATTCGTTCTCCAGGATGCGGAAAGCCTCGCGCAAGGTGGGGCGGGAGACGTCGAACCGTTGTCCCAGGACCGTTTCCGGCGGCAACATGTCGCCCGGCTTCAACACGCCACGGACGATCTGACCGCGAATCTGTTGAGCGATGAGTTCAGCGGTCTTCGGGACCTGAATCCGCTGGGGCAATCCGTTCTCGTCGAACGAGCTGTTGGCCAATTCCCACACCTTCTTCGAAGCCGGCGACTGCCGAGCGGGATTCAGCCTAACACCCGGCCGTGTCGGGCCTCCGTTTTGACGAAACCGACATGTAAATGAACACACCCATTGTACGGTTGAATCATCTAACTCATCTAGTGATCCCCTCGGGACGCAAGGGAGGTGCCGACGGGATGTCGGACGTACCAGGCCAGAGCACTCGAACAGGTCAGCTCTTCATCGACGGCAAGTGGGTCGACGGCCGGGGCGACGAGACGATCACCGTCATCAATCCCGCGACCGAAGCGGTGATCGGAACGGTACCGCAGGCGACCGTCGCGGACGTCGAGGACGCGGTGGCCGCCGCACGCTCCGCCTTCGACGACGGACCGTGGCCGCAGATGTCGGTGCGCGAGCGCGCCGCTGTGTTACGACGGATGGCCGAGGGATTCGCCGACCGGCGCGCCGAACTGGTGGACCTGTCGATCGCCGAAGCGGGGTCGACGCGCGCCCTCGCCGAATTCCTGCAGGTCGGCACCCCCATCGACCACTTCTTCGATCTCGTCGACCGGGTACTGCCCGCCTTCGGGTTCGAGACCGCACTGCCGCCGATGATCGGCAACGGCATCGGCCAGGGCGTCGTGGTCCGCGAACCGTTCGGCGTCGCGGCCCTCATCACGCCGTTCAACTTCCCCCTCTTCCTCAACCTCTGCAAGGTCGCACCGGCGCTGGCCGCCGGGTGCACCGTGGTCCTCAAGTGCTCGCCGTACACGCCGTTCGAAGCCCTTGTCGTCGGCGAGATCGCCGAGGCCGCCGGCCTTCCGCCGGGCGTCCTCAACATCATCACCGGTGACGTCGAGGCCGGTGAGGCCCTGACCACCCACCCTGGCGTCGACATCATCAGCTTCACCGGCAGCGACACCGTGGGCACGAAAGTGTATGGGCAGGGCGCACAGTCGCTGAAGAAGGTGGTCCTCGAACTGGGCGGCAAGTCGGCGAACATCCTCCTCGAGGACACCGACCTCGACCAGGTGATGCAGAGCGTGCTCGGTGGCTTCATCACCCACGCCGGCCAGGGCTGCGCGCTGATGACCCGCATCCTGGTGCACGAGTCACTGCACGACGAACTCGTGGGCCGCATCAAGATGGCCCTCGACTACGTACCGGTGGGCGACCCGGCCGACCCGAACGTCGTGATGGGTCCGTTGATCCGCGAGGCCCAACGCGCTCGCGTGGAGGAGCTGATCCGCGTCGGACAGCAGGAGGGCGCCCAGATCGCCTACGGCGGTGGACGACCCGCAGGTCTGGACAAGGGCTTCTTCGTCGAACCCACCCTCTTCGTGGGCGTGGACAACCGCATGAGGATCGCCCAGAGCGAGATCTTCGGCCCGGTCGGTGTGGTCATCCCCTTCGCCGACGACGCCGAGGCCGTCCGGATCGCCAACGACAGCCCGTACGGACTCTCCGGGGGCGTCTGGTCGGCCGACCCCGTACGCGCGCACGGCATCGCGCGAAAGCTCCGCACCGGCATGGTCGTCGTCAACGGCGGCGGGGGCGGACTCATGCCCGACGGACCGTTCGGCGGGTACAAACACAGCGGCATCGGCCGCGAGTTCGGCGCACACGGACTCTCTGAGTATTTGCAGCACAAGACGATCCAGTGGGCGGCGGCCCGATGAGGGTGGTCGTCGACCAGGAGAAGTGCGGCGGGCACGGTCGTTGCATCGCCGTCGCGCCGGATCTGTTCGACCTCGACGACGACGGGGTGAGCTTCCCGCTCGCCGAGAACATCGGGGCCGGCCAGGAGACCGCCGCCGAAGAGGCGATCGCCAACTGTCCGCAGAGCGCGATCCGCATCGAATGAGACCGACCGACGGTCATCGGGAGGACTGAACATCAGATGTCGAGTTCACTTGGGGAGAAACCCGATTCGGGTTCGATCGGGCAAACCTCACCCGATGACACGGGAACGGTGACGGTGGCCAAGGAGTCGCCTCCGATCGTGTGGCTCGCCCGCTTGGGCGCGGTCTTCGTCGCGATCCAGGCCTACGTCTACATCCGCTGGATCTTCTCCGACTCGTTCTCCCCGATCCCCACGGGCCCCGACGAGGTGCCGACCCACACTCTGGTCATCATCCGGGCGTCGGAGGTCATCTGCATCGTCGGCGTGATCGCGTCGATCATCTGGCTGGTGCACCGCACCCGCAAAGACGGGCAGTTCCCCACCCTCGGTGTCTTCATGATGGGTTGGCTGCTCACCTGCTGGCAGGACGTCGGCGTCAACGCCGTGGTACCGGTGTTCTCGTACAACTCGGCATTCCTCAACATGGGCACCTGGGGCGAATTCGTACCGGGGTGGGTGGCCAAGGGCCCCGAGACCCCGGCGCCGATCCTGTACGAACTCGCCGACTACATGCTGTTCCTCCCGCTCGCCGTCGTCGGCATCGACAAGCTGGTTAGATCCGCGCGGGCACGATGGCCGCGGCTCAACAAGGCCGGGATCGTCATCGCGCTGCTGCTGATCTTCCTCGTCCTCGACACCGCCTCCGAACAGTTCCTGCAGCGTCAGGGCCTGTGGTCGTACCTGCGGGTCAACGACACCTGGTCGATCTTCACCGGCACGCTCAACCAGTTCCCGCTCTACGAGGGCGTCTTCTTCGGCTCGGTCGTGATGGTGGCCTCGATGTGCTTCTATCTCTTCCGCCGTAACGGCGATCAGTTGATCACCGACGCCGGCATCGAGCGGCTCAAGATCACCCGCGGCGTCGCGGTCGTGCGCATCCTGGCGTTCTCGGCGGTGATGAACTTGATTCTCGCGGTGTTCTTCCTCGGCTTCAACCTGGTGAACATGCACGCCGACGTGGCGCCCACCGACGTGCCGAGTTACCTGCACCAGAACATGTGCGGTCTCGCCGAGAACCCGCCCTGCCCGCACTTGAAGTAGCGGTCAGGGCTGGTCGCCCAGTGCCACCGGCCGGTCCGGGTCCGACGACCACTGCGAGAACGAGCCGGGGAACAGCGTCGCGTCGACACCGACGATCGCGAGTGCCGCGATCTCGTGCGCCGCGTTGATACCGGAGCCGCAGTAGACCACCACGTCGGACTCGCTACCGGGTATGACGCCGAGATCGGTGAAGCGTCGGCGCAGGTCCTCCTCGGACCGGAACCGGCCGGCCTCGTCGATGTTGTCCGCGGTCGGGGCGCTGCGAGCTTCGGGGATGTGTCCGGCCCGGGGGTCGACGGGTTCGACGTCCCCGCGATACCGCTCGCCGGCGCGGGCGTCGAGCAGGGTCGCGGTGCCGACCGCAACGTCGTCGATGGTGGCGACCGGGAGGTTCCCGCCGGTCAGCGTGACCGTTCCGGCACGCGGGCGTCCACCGTCGCCGGTCGTCGTGCGCAGGCCCTCGGCTCGCCATGCGGCGAGACCGCCGTCGAGGAGGCGCACATCGGCGATGCCTGCCCAGCGCAGCAGCCACCATGCACGGGCCGCGGCCAGGTTTCCCGTGTCGTCGTAGACCACGACCGGTACGCCGTCGTTGATGCCCCAGCTCCGTGCGGCGGCCTGGAGGTCTTCGATCGCGGGGAGCGGGTGCCGACCACCGACCACCCCGGACGGCGGAGCAGCGAGCTCGGAGTCGAGGTCGACGTACACCGCGCCGGGGATGTGGCCCTCCCGGTAGGCCTCGCGACCGTCGAAGTCGCCGAGCTGCCAGCGCACGTCGAGGACCACGGGCGGCGTCCCGAGCAGCATCTCAGCCAGGTCGAGCGGATTGATCAGTACATCGCTCATGTCGGCCAGCCTATCGACGCCCGGCCCACACCCCGGCGAAGACCCACGACCCGCGATGCGAGAATGGGGCGGTCCGCATCTGCGGGACACTCTCCGCGATTCACAGGGGGCCTTTCGTGGCGCTGTTCCTGGCCGTGCTGGTTCCGGCGGTCTTCTTCGGTCTGATCACGTTCTGGCTTCACCGCCGAATCGTCCGCGCGACCGAACTCCCCCGTCCGTGGTCGGGTGTCGCCGACGTCGCGCTCACCGTCCTGTGGGCCTTGGCCGTCGTGGGCTTCGCGAGTGGCCGGACCCTGGACCCGTCGTGGGCCCGGCCGATCGGCACCGTCGGCCTGATCTGGATCGGTGCGGTCTTCTATCTGTTCCTCGGACTCGCGATCATCGGTCTGATCTCGTTCGGGGCGAACATCATTCGGCGGGTTCGACGCCGCAGCACCGGGGTCGGCGAGACGGCCGACGCGGCCCCGCGGAGACTGCGTCGCATGAGGGTCGCGACGGCGACCGTCGTCGTCGTGGCGCTCGGGGTCACCGGTTACGGCGTGTTCGAGGCCTCCCGTCCGCAGGTGACCGAGGTCAGCGCGACGTTCGACAACCTGCCCGCACAATTCGACGGACTCCGGATCGCCGTGGTCTCCGACCTCCACCTCGGACCCGCGCGCGACGCGTCGTTCACCCGACGCATCGTCGACGACGTCAACGCACAGAACCCGGACCTGGTGCTCCTCGTCGGAGACCTCACCGACGGCAAGATCCCGTACGTCCGCGACACCCTGGAACCGCTCACCGATCTCCGCGCACCCCTCGGGGTGTTCGGCGTCAGCGGCAATCACGAGTACTACTCCGACGACGGCGGCCGCTGGCTCGACACCTGGGAGTACTACGGAGTGCGCACACTGCGGAACTCGCGGGTACCGCTGACCGTCGACGGCGCCACCATCCAGCTCGCCGGCGTGTACGACGCCACGGCGCCCGAACCCTTCGAACCCGATCTCCCTGCTGCGCTCGAGGGTTCGTCACCCGAGGACTTCGTGCTGCTGCTCGCACACCAGCCCAAGCAGGCCGTCGAGGCCTCCGAACTCGGCGTCGAACTCCAGTTCTCCGGCCACACGCACGGGGGGCAGATGTGGCCGATCCGCTATCTCGTTCCGCTGCAACAACCGTCGGTCGTCGGACTGGACCGGATCGGCGACACCGTGCTGTACACGACGCGCGGCGCCGGTGCCTGGGGTC
>NZ_JSYC01000093.1:0-9894 GCF_054823965.1 Gordonia sp. GN26
GCTCCTTCGTCGCTACTCAGCCCGGCGGCTTACGCTCCTCGCACCTCAGACAGCGGGGGGTCGGCGTTCCTCGCACCTCAGACAGCAGGGGTGTCGGCGCTCCCGCAGCCGGCCGAGTAGCGCCGACCGAGCGGAGTAGTGACACACCGTTCATCCGCCGGCCGAGTAGCGCCGACCGAGCGTAGCGAGGGCGCCGCGTATCGAGGTCAGCCCGCCAACGCTGCGCGGATGAGTTCCGGGATGTCGGCGTCGGTGTCCGGGGGGAGGGCGTCGATGGGCCACCACTGCAGGTCCACCGATTCCTCGCTGCGTTCGAACTGCGGCAGACCGCCGTCGGCGGTCGGGGCGGCGACCACCCGGTAGCGCACGTCGAGATGCCGGGTCGGCACGCCGAGCGAGCAGGTGATCGGGTGGGTGTGCAGGTGGACGATGCCGCCGCCGGCGCCGACCTGGTCGAGGTCGAGCCCCGGGATGCCGGACTCCTCGCGGGCCTCGCGCAGTGCGGCGTCGGCGAGGGTCTCGTCGGTCGGTTCGCAGTGTCCGCCGAGCTGAATCCATTTGCCTACGCGGGGATGCAGGGTCAGCAGGACGTGGCTGCGATGGGCGTCGAAGACGATGGCCGACCCGGTGAGATGGCCTGCCGCACAGGCCCGCAGGCAGGCGTCGGGGGAGGCGGCGAGGAACGCGAGATAGGCGTGCCGGAGACTGTCCTGTCCCGACTCGGGCGCCTGCCAGGCGGTCAATGCCTCGACGGCAGAGGCGTGCAGGGATTCCGCGCTCACAGTTCGATCACCCATTCGTCGGTCGGCGCCGCATCGCGCAGCGGGGCGGTTTCGAGGGGATGCCCGATGGCGACTGCGCCGAGCGGTTCCCACGACGCGTCCAATTCGAGGACACGGCGCACCGTCGGCGCGGCGAAGATCGTGGAGCCCACCCAGCAGCTGCCGATCTCGCGGACAGACAACGCGATCAACAGGCTCGCCACGGCACCGCCGGCGGCTACCGTGAACATGGTGTGCTCAGCCGCATTCCGGCGCTCGTCGGGGTACTCGTGTACGCCGTCGGGCACCAGGAACGGGATCACCAGTTCCGGTGCGTCGTACAGGATCTGGCCCCGACGGAGTCGCTTCTCGATCGATTCGGGTGTCTTGGAATCGGATTCGAGGTCGGCGCGCCAGTCGGCGGTCATCGCGTCGAGCAGCGCACTACGCCGCTCAGCCGAGCGCACCCACACGAACCGCACCGGATGGGTGTGATGCGGCGCGGGTGCGGTGAGGGCCTCGCCCAGAGCGGCGCGCATCAGTTCCGGGTCGACCGGCCGGTCGTCGAAGGCGCGTACGGAGCGACGGGTGCGGATGGCCTCGCGACGACCCAGCGCGATCGCCTCCTCGGTGCCCAGCCGGAACAGGTCCTCCTCGGCGGGCCGGATCAGATCGGCGGCGGTCGAACCGTCGTCGACGGGCGCGAACCCGCGCACGACGGCCACCGGAACGGCGGCGAGCTTGCCCTTGACCAGGTCGGCGGCCGCGGACAGTTCGTCGGCGACCGCGATGTCGGTCACCACCAACGGGTTCCCGTAGTCGTCGGTGCCACCGTCGTAGGGGTGGGTGACGGCGATGCCCGCCGATCCGATCGCGACATCGGTCTGTCCGGTGCGCCAGGCACGCCCCATCGTGTCGGTGATGATCACGGCGACCTCGTGACCGGCACGCTCGGCGATGGCGGCCCGCAGTCGTCTCGCGCTGCCGTCGGGATCCTCGGGGAGCAGCGCCAGCTGGTCGGATCGCACGTTGGAGCCGTCGATCCCGGCCGCGGCCTGGACCAGGCCCAGACGGTTCTCGGTGATCAGCGTGCGGTTCTTGCGGGCGAGGACCCGCACCGACTCGGCCTCGACGAGTTTGCGACGCAGCGCATCACGCTCATCGGGATCGGCCGGCGCGTCGACCATGCGACCCTCGGCCTTCGAGATGATCTTGCTGGTCACGACCAGTACATCACCGGACGCCAACCACGGTGCGGCGGCGAGGATCTCGGCGGCGACGTCGGATTCGGCAGTGAACTCGGGGAGGCCGGTGACCGGTCGGATCTCCAGGCCGTTCGGGGCGCGGTGATCGGCGAGCTCGCTCACTCGGTGCCCACGTTCTGTTCCGGCATGGCCACGTCGACGAGTGCGCAGGCGGCGCGGATCATCTGCGCGGTGGCCTGCGGGTCGGTCATCAACAACGGTGCGGAGCCGACGGCGATGCCGTCGACCTGTGCGCGGTCGCCCTCGGCGATCAGCCAGCCGTCGAGGATGCCGTTGCCGCTTCGGGCGCCGTAGTGGGCGGCGACCGCCTCGGCGGACGACTCGACGCCGATCACCGACAGGCACTCGTCGGCCATGCCGCGCAGCGGCCGGTTGTCGATGATCGGCGAGACGCCGACCACCGGGGCCTTGGTGGTGCGCAGGGCGCTGCGCATCCCGGGAACGCTGACGATCGCGCCGATGCTCACCACGGGGTTCGACGGTGCGAGCAGGATGACGTCGGCGTCGCTGATCGCGTCGAGGACCCCCGGTGCGGGGGTGGTGTCGTCCGAGCCCACCTGTGCGAAGCCGAAGGTCGGGACCTGGGCGCGGTGGCGAACCCACCATTCCTGGAAGTGGATGGCCACGCGCTCGCCCTCGTCGCCGTCCGGCTTGGAGATCACCACATGCGTCTCGTGTCGGTCGTCGGTCACCGGCAGCAGACGCACGCCCGGATTCCACCGGCGGGACAGGGCAGCGGTCACATCGGACAACCTGTACCCGGCGTCGAGCATCTGGGTACGGATCAAGTGGGTGGCGAGATCTCGGTCGCCGAGGCCGAACCAGTCCGGGTCGGCGCCGTAGGCGGCGAGTTCTTCTTTCGCATGCCAGGTTTCACCGCGCCGGCCCCACCCGCGGTCGGGGTCGATGCCGCCGCCGAGGGTGTACATGCACGTGTCGAGGTCGGGGCAGATGCGCACACCGTGCATCCACGCGTCGTCGCCGACGTTCACGATCGCGGTGATCTGATGTTCGCCGACGCCGAGCGTGGGGTCGTCGGGATGCGGCGGGAACGGGGTGGTGCCGAGCAGCTCGCGCAGTCCGAGGAGGAAACGCGCGCCCCCCACGCCGCCGACGAGTACGGTCACCTTCACAGCAGGTACTCCTTCACACCGCCACTCTAGTGGTCGGCCGCGAGGGCCCGTACGCCGCTGTCGCGCCCGTCCGGCGGGCGGGGAGGAGGGCTCGGGAGTGTGATCTTCACTTCGCCTTCGGGCCGTCGTCGTGTCGAGTCACAGATTTGACGGCACGCGATGGTAAAGGGAATTCTTCGATTCAACTTGACCGGGACCGCCCCCGGCGTGTCTAATCACATCAGTGTCATTCCGAGTTTGAGATCGAGAACATTCGAGGTCGAGAACCGCTGGCCTCCAAGGGATTCGATCATATGTTCGAACTCGGTGAGAGGGTCGGTGCCGGCAGTAAGGGGCCGTCGCTCGGGCGCTGTGTACAACGGATGCAGGGAGTCACTGCACCCCGAGTACAAGTGGTGTGGCAGCAGTGGTGGGTACGGCAGCACGTCGTGTTCGCAAAGGACAGTCAACGACCAACATCCCGAGCTAGGAGGCGCCGACGATGGCTTTGGACAATCCGATCGGCAATCCGCTTGAACCACATATTCGCCCGCAATTCATCGCAGAGTCGCACGTGATGACATCCGCCCCGGAAATCGACACCGCAGAGTTTCGCACCCTTGGGCCCGTTGACGATTCGATGATCGGTGGCACCGCGCGTGCGGCCGCGCTCGAATCCGCCGCCGATGCAACCGATCTCGTCGATTCCGACGCAGACGATGCCGCCGGCCGCCGTCATCTGGCCCTGGTGCCCAACGACTTCGACGACCTGTTCGACGCCGTCGAGGAGCAGTGGCAGGATCGCGCTCTGTGCGCGCAGACCGATCCGGAGGCGTTCTTCCCGGAAAAGGGTGGATCGACGCGTGAGGCCAAGCGAATCTGCCAGGGCTGCGAGGTCAAGGCAGAGTGCCTGGAGTACGCGCTCCACAACGACGAACGCTTCGGCATCTGGGGCGGTCTGTCGGAGCGTGAGCGCCGTCGCCTGAAGCGCGGCATCATCTGAGGGGTCGCCGGAACGGCGTCATCCGAACAATCGAATTACCCAGCGAGAGCTGGACGCTCGGCGCTCAGGTGTCGAACGCGATCATCGACCGCGGATCACTCAGGTCCGCGGTCGATCGTGTCTTCGTCGACGCCCAGGTGGGTCGCGACCTGCTGGACGAGGACCTCGTGGACGAGCTCGAGGAGGTCCGTGCCCTTCTTGGCCCGTGACTCCAGCGGCCGGCGGAACAGGATGATCTGAGCCCGTGTCGGCACCCCGTGGACGTCCATTCCCGCGGGGATCAACCGGGCGAGCGGTACCGCGCCGTCGGCGGTCACCTCGTCGGGCCACTCGACGGTCTCGGGATCGCGGGGGAGCAGTCGCGGGATCTCGTCGACGGCGATGTCGAGTCCGGCCAGCTGGTCGTGCCACTGGGCGTCGATCTCGGCGAAGGCCTCGAGCGCGACGGCGTCGAACTCGTCGGAGCGGGTGTTGTAGGCGGGCACGTTCTGCGGCAGCAGCGGTGAACGCAGGCCGCGGCCACGCCGGTCTCGGTACCGTCCGACCCGGCGTCGGCCACGACGGATTCCCGGCTGGCCGATCGAGCCGCGCGGCGTCGGCTTCGGGTGGATGCGCATGGCGCGATTCTATGAGGTCGCGATGGCCCCTGTCGCCCCGCCTGCCCCCGTCTGAGCGTGTCGAGTCTGTGGTTGCGGACCGTGGGGGCTAATCTCGTCACGTGAAGCTTCCCCGTCTGTGCTGCCGACCCGGCTGCGCCCGATCCGCGGTGGCTACCCTGACCTTCGTCTACGCCGAATCGACTGCGGTGATCGGTCCGCTGGCGACCTCGCAGGAGCCGCATTCCTGGGATCTGTGCGACGACCACGCCCGACGGATCACCGTCCCGCGGGGCTGGGAGATGCTGCGCAGCGAGCGGGGATTCTCGGTGCCCGCCGAGGATCACGAGCTGACCGCCCTCGCCGAGGCCGTCCGCGAGGCCGGCGCCGTCGCCGGTGGTGGACGCCCGGGTTTCGTCGACAGCGGGCCCCGCGGCCGTAACTCCGACCGGACGCCGGCCGACTCTCTCGATGCCTTCGACTCGCGAGCTCTCGACGAGGCGCGTGCGGCCGACGCGGCGTACGAAGCCGCCCTCGCCGACCGCCGCAGCGGCCGCCATCGCGCGGGCCCTGTCGACTCGCCGTCACAGCCGTCGGCAACCCCGGGTGTGCCCCGCCACCAGACGCGACCCCGGCCGGGTCGCCGCGGTCATCTGCGGGTCCTCCCGGATCCGGTCGACTGACCGGAGACCACCACGCGGGGGGCGTGGAACCCGTTGTCGCCGTCGGAGGACGCGAATCGTCGGACTCCGTGTACGCGGCCGGCCGTCCGCCTCGCCCCGATGCGGGGACCGAACGAGTGACTGTGTCGCGTACCCGGGCGTGTGTCCCCGCGGCTGGCTACGCTGGTTCCATGCGTACCGGTACCCCCGACCTCGACGATGCCGAGGAGTTGATCTCCGCGGACGTCGACGGTCTGTTGCGGGCAGTCGCGCTCGCCGGCGCGCAGGTTCGTGCCACCGCCGAGGCCGTCCGCGAGGGCGTACTGGCCCCGCTCGCCGACCTGCGACCCCGCAGCGTCGTGATCGTCCACGGCTCCAGCGAGGTCTCGCACCGCGCGGCCGAGCTGGGGGTCGCCGCCCTCGCCGCACGTGTCGACGTCCCGCTCGTGACGGGTCCCGTCCTGCCGGGGTGGGTCGGTCCGCTCGACGTGGTGGTAGTGGCCGGCGAGGATGCGGGCGACATGGCTCTGGCCGATGCGGCCGCGCGGGCGCTGCGTCGTCGGGCCGAGGTGGTCGTGGCCGCGCCCAACGCCGGTCCCCTCCGAGACGCGCTGGGTGGCAACGGGCTCGACCTCTCGCCGAGGTTCGACGTCGAGCCGCGTTTCCGGTTCGTCGGTTTCGTCGCCGCGCTCCTCGCGGTGTTCGGTGGCCTCACCCAGGTCCGGGTGACCGGCCCGGTGCCCGCACTCGACGACCTGGCCGATGCGCTCGACGCCGAGGCCTCGGGCTCGCACCCGTCGCGGGAGACCTTCCACAACCGGGCCAAGTCGCTGGCCGTCCGCGTGCAGGGCCGTCCCTCCGTCTGGACATCGGATTCACCGGCGGGTTCGGTACTGGCCGTGCATGCCGTGACGAGTCTTCTCGCATTCGCCGGGATCGTCGGCGCCGTCGCCGAACTCGGTGACGTGGCGCGGATGGCCCGGCTCCTGGGTTCGCGAACCGGCACCGCGCCGGCTGTCGATTCGATCTTCTACGACCCGGAGTTCGACGGTCCGGCGCAGGAGCCCGCTCCGCGCATCATGGTCGTGTCGACCGCGCGTCGTGAGTGGTACACCCGGCAGCGGGTGACGGGGCTCGGCGACGTCGACCTGGTGGTCGGTGCCGACGAGGGAGACGCGTTGCCGCAGAACGGCGGGCAACCGTGGGACGATCGACGGCCGGTGCCGGGTGAGGACCCGGTGGCCGACGGCCCGGGCGACCTGCTCGATTTCCTGGTCGTCGCTCTGCGGGTCGAGATGGCGGCGGTGTATCTCCGCCTGATTGGGAACACGGTGCAATGAGGATTCTCGACGGAGTGGTGCGCCCCTACGCATGGGGTTCACGAACAGCCATCGCGTCGATTCAGGGGAGGCCTGTCCCGTCGGCGCATCCGGAAGCCGAGTTGTGGTTCGGCTCGCATCCGGCGGGCTCGGCGCGGTGCGTCGACCCCTCAGGTCCGGAGCAGGATCTCGTCGAGGTGATCGACGCCGATCCGGTGGCGACGCTCGGGGCGGCGAGTGCGGCCGAGTTCGGCAACCGGCTGCCGTTCCTGCTCAAGATCCTCGCCGCCGAGGAGGCACTGTCGCTGCAGGCGCACCCGTCCGCGGACCAGGCGCGTGAGGGGTTCGAGCGGGAGAACGCCCGCGGCCTCGCCCTCGAGGCCCGAGACCGCAACTATCGCGACCCGTGGCACAAGCCGGAGCTGATCGTCGCCACGACGCCCTTCGACGCCCTGGCCGGTTTCCGTGATCCGCACAGGACTGTCGCACTACTGCGCGAACTGCAGGTCAGCGAACTCGACCACTACTTGGGAATGCTTGCCGGACAACCCGATTCCGAGGGTCTGCGGGCTGTGTTCACCACCTGGCTGACGCTGCCGGAGGCGTCGATCCGGCAACTCGTGCCCGCGGTCCTGCACGGCGCGATCGAGGTGCTGAGCTCGGGAAGCACGGAGTTCGCCGCCGAACTGCGCACGGTCTGCGAGCTCGGTGAGGACTACCCGAACGATCCCGGTGTACTCGCCTCGCTGCTGCTCAACCACGTTCATCTCGAGCCGGGGGAGGGTCTGTACCTGCCGGCCGGCAACCTCCACGCGTATCTGCGGGGCACCGGTGTCGAGATCATGGCCAACTCCGACAACGTCTTGCGCGGCGGTCTCACGCCCAAGCACATCGACGTGCCGGAACTGTTGCGCGTCCTCGACTTCACTCCGGTCGACGCCGCCCAGATGGCGCCGCCGGTGCGCATGATCGGCTCCGAACGTGTCTACCTCACCCCGGCGCCGGAGTTCCGGTTGTCGCGGATCGAGTTGGACGGAACCGGATTGCACCACTCGTCGTCGATCTGCTTCGACATGCCCGGACCGCAGGTCCTTGCGGTGCTCAGCGGTGCGGTCGAGGTCCGTCCCGCCGACGGCGCGCCGCTGACCGTGAAATCGGGTCAGGCGCTGTGGATCACGGACGACGACCCGGACGTGATCGTGCGGGCCGCCTCTGCGCGGGCGGTCTTCTACCGCGCGCTCGTGCCGGTCGCGGTGTCGGCGGCCGAGGGTGTGTCGGCGTCCGCGCCGGCCGCGGTGACCGCCACCGAGTGACACCCCGGGGTCACCCGCTGTAGTTGCTCACGAGATCCGTTCGCGCTCACCGTCAACGGGTGAGCGCGAACGGACGGGGTGAGCGAAAGTCCGACGCTGTCGACTGAGACGCCGCTATCGCCTGACCGGCGCCGCGGGTGCCTGCGCGGCGGGCTCGGGGTACCCGCCGATGAGGTTCCATTCGTCCGGGGTCGCGACCATCGTCACCAGCACCGGTTGACCACCCGCGTCGAGCGAGAGGTCCTGTGGCGCACGCGGATTCTGGGTCAGGGCAACCGTGGGGGCGCCGGTCGGGTCGTCGATGCCGGGCGCGGACACGATCATCCGCGTCGTATCCGGTTGCGGTGACGGGGGAGTGAGGCCGTCGACGATGACGAGTGCAGGGCCCGGCCGGGCCGGTGTGCGGTCGCCGGCGAGGGACAGTGCGCTCGGGTCGGCGACGGCGCTGACCAGCGGTGCCCATCGATGCGGGCGGTCGGTGTGGACACGCACCGAGGCGCCGACGGCGACCGCACGAAGCGCGATCTGCGCGACGACGTGGATACCGGCGGCGACCGACACGGTCGCGATGCCGGGACCGACCAGTCGGGTGGCGACGGCGCGACCCGTGTGATCGGCGCCGATGAGCTGCCCGCACCCTCCGGCCGGGAGGCGAACCGAGCCGAGGAAGGCCTGAGCGTCGTCGCCGGTGAGCGTCGGCAGGTTCCGGTCCAGGCGGGCGGGGGTCGCGATGGGGAGGCTGACGGCAAGGGCATCGAACTGGCGGCCGTCGAGCGGTTGCAGACCGGCCGGCCACGAGGGCACCGACCGCCGTGCATCAGGGAACTCGTTGAACCGCACGAACGCGGAGACCTCGACCTCGGGCCGTCCGTTTCGATGGCGCCGGTCGGCGGTGACGTGCCGGAGCCGGACGGTGAGGGTGGTGGAGACCGCCGAGTTCACCCAGATGTCGCGGACAACGGTGGGCAGCGCATCCGGTTCCACTGCGGCGCTGCGGATACGGAGCCCGGAGACCCCGACCGACTCCCATTCCTCGGCCAGCGAGTCGATGCCGGCGCCCTCGGTCAGTTGGGTGGTGACCGAGGTGATCTGCGCGGCCGACAGGATGATGGTGGCCAGTCCGTGTTCGGCAAGGCGTTTGGCCACCCGGCGGGTTGTGACCGTCGCGGTGCGCAGGGCGCCGGTCGCGCCGCCGCCGCGTCGCGCCACGGCGTCGGGACATTCGAGCGGATCGATCCGCAGCACGACGAACACCGAACGCTGGGCCGTCGCCGACAACGGGCCGAGGGTGCGGTCGTAGGTCGCCGGTGCGACACCCGAACCCCACACGCGCACACCGTGACTGATGACCTCGATCGAGCTGAGAGAGATGTCGTACCGGTCGATGCACTCGGCGAGGACGTCGAGGGGGACCAGTTGTCCGTTCTCGTCGCCGAGGGTGCTGTTGCCCGGTGTCAGGTAGGTGACCGCGGGGCCGCCCGGGTCCACGCGGACCACGGTGACCAGGGTGTCGCCGACCCAGCGGGCGCCGATGGTCGTGGGTGTCGACGATCGGCGTGCCGACGGCCGGGTGGAGGGCCCGGACAGCGGGACGTCGAACGGGGCCGGGTTGAGGTCGGCGTCGCTGCGGCGCATCCGGGACCAGGAGAACGACATCCGCGCCGCGAGCCGGCCGAACAGGGATTGCCGGCCACCGACGCTCACCAGCCCGGCCGCGATCACGACCGCCACGATCAGGGCCGACAGCCCCCACACGCTTCCCGACAGTGCCCACACGACGAGGCCGAGGGCCAGGATCACCTCGATGACCACGAGTGTGCGCAACCCCGACGCACGCGTGTTCCGATCCACGATCCCCCCTCG
>NZ_JSYC01000012.1:0-109396 GCF_054823965.1 Gordonia sp. GN26
GCGGAGGAGCCCCCGACCGCGCACCCCCGCGCGGCGGTGAGACCGTCGAGATCGGTGGCGTGCCGGACCGCGTAGGGCGCGTGGTCGCCGATGGGCAGACGTCGGAGGTCCCGCTCCTCCGGGCCCGGCCACCGCCCGGGTCCCCGCTCGAGCAGCACGACGTTCCGCCCGGGTTCCCGCGACAACCTCTCCGCGAGGACGCAACCGGCGCTCCCCGCACCGACGATGACGACGTCGGCAATCATCACATCTGCGCTCATGACACCTCGCTCATGACATGAGGGATCAGATGCGCATTGCGGGGCAATGTCATCGGGAGATGACCGGGCGCAACGCCTCCGCGTCTCGGTGGGTGATGACGCCCTGCCACAGACCCGCGCCATAGGCGAGGTCGTCGAGGCGGCGCATCATCAGGTAGCGGAACGGTCCCAGGGCCGGCGGGGTCGTCGGGTCGGCGAGGAGGTCCCGGAACCAGGACACCACCCCCTCGACGATCGCCACCTGGATCGCGAGCGTGCGGAACCGTCTCGACACGAGGGCCATCAGCAGGGCCACCGGCCAGTAGTGCCGGCAGATCGCATCAGCCGCCTGGAGCAGTCCGAAGCCCGCGGCCCGGCCGGTGAGTTGCGCCGAGACGAGCGGCGCCGACGGCAGGTCGCCCAGCCGCTTGCGAAGCCGGGTCGCGAGATGGGTCAGGATCAGCATCGCCAGCGCGGCGCCGAAGCGGGTGCGGGTCAACAGGGCGGCGACGGCCGCGGCCATCGGCACCGACATCACCAGCGGGGCGGCACGGTTTCCGTGGCGTGCGGCGAGGTGGGCCGCTCCGGTCCCGTAGAAGCATCGCCGGGACAGCACCGACCGCATGTCGGTGCGATGGTCGTGTGCCACCCGCGCGACCGGGTCGTACCGTATACGCCACCCTGCAGCGTGCATACGCCAGCATGCATCCACATCCTCGGCGACCCTGAGCGACTCGTCGAATCCGCAGAATGCACTGCGCCGCACGACAATTGCCGCACTGGGAACATAGGGGACCCGGGTGGACGGCAGGACCGCGGACTCCTCGGGACCCATGTCCAGCGAGGACCAGCCGTTCTCGTAGCGCTCGGCCAGCGAGGACGACCGGTCGGCGGACCGGAGTCCGACGATCCGCGGGGCCACGATCCCCACCGTGGGGTCGGAGAAGTGGGTGAGCAGAACCGTCAGCCAGTCCGGGTCGGGCACGACGTCGGAATCGAGGAAGGCCACGAAATCCGTGGTGGCAGCGGCCGCTCCGGCGTTCCGGGCCGCAGCAGGGCCACGGTTCTCGTCGAATCGGATGACGCTCACGCCCGGTCGGTCGGCGCCGATCGGGACGTCCGACCCGTCGTCGACGACGACGACGGTCAGACCGTCGAGTGCATCGAGGAGGCGGTCGACGCCGGCCTGATTGTCCTTGACCGGGATCACCACGGTGACGTCGGCAGGTTTCGGACCGAACATCGGACGCGGGTTGGCGACCCCGGCATCCAGGAGAGCGCGCGCGAGACGACGGGTCACGTTGTCGCACACCTCGATTCGGCCGTCGTCGGAGGTCATCCCCAGCGCGGTGTCGGACATGCGCATCAGCCGCGTCGGCGAGCCTCCGACCAGGTATCGAAGGTCACCGCCGCGCGCAGACCGCAGGTCGATCTGGACCTGGAAACCATCCGGGAGGTCGGTGCGGTTCTCCGAGGACGCCGCGTCCGCGGTGTCGGCATCGCCACCCGGACTGTCCTCCGAAACCGTCTGTGCACCAACCGTTTCGCCGTCGGCGATGGCTTCGCTGCCGAGCGTGTCCTCATCGGCCGGGTTCCTGTCGGTCACGTCCCTGCCCTCGGTCGCGTCGTCGCCACTGATGCCCTGGGCCGAACCACTGCCGCGAGGGGCCGAATCGTCGAGCGCGGTCATCCGAGTCGCCCCTGGTCGTCGACCTGCCAGGAGACGAGCGCCGCACCGAGGCGATCGGTCACCTCGGCCACCAGGCGCCGGCCCTCGTCGGCGGAGGCCTCGGTGGGATCGCCCAGCACGCCGTTGGGGCTGACCGCCCCGACACCGCCCTCACGCATGGCACCGAGAAGCGCGCCGACCGGCTCACGATTACCGGCGACCGCCCGCGACGTGTCGACCGATGACGGCGAGACATGTAGCAGCACCGAGGTTTCCGTGAAACCGGCATGTGCGTCCGCGCCCGGGAAGGCGCACGGGAACCAGGCGGCATCCCGCCCCTCGTACCGGAGGCGGGTCACCGCGTCGATCAGGGTCCGGGTGTTGCCGCCGTGTCCGTTCACGAACACGATGCGCCGCGCCCACCGGCAGGCACTGCGTCCGTACTCGATGAGCATCCCGCGCAGTGCGTCGTGACCGATGGAGATCGTCCCGGCAAAGCCCTCGTGTTCGCCGCTCGCGCCGTAATTGAGGTCGGGCGCACGGAGGATGTCGGAATCCCCGAGGCGCTCACAGACGGCGTCGGCCACTGCCGTGGCGATACGCGTGTCGGTGTCCAGAGGCAGGTGCGGACCGTGCTGCTCGACAGAACCGAGAGGTACCACGAGAGTGATCACCTTTCCATCGAGGTCCGGCCAGCTGCACTGCCCCAGCGTCGACGGTCCTGTCATCTGACCAATGCTAGCCATCGCGCTCCCAAGCTTCTGCCCCTCGGCCCAAAAACAGCGAGAAAAACGGGCCGAAAACGTCGTGCCGACCACATTGACGAGCGTTCGATCGGTTATGGAATGCTATTGCGTGACACGTGACGCCTGACACAGTGGCGGTACAACGACCGGAGGACGACACATGAGCAGTACGACACCCCACAACAGCGGAAAACCCGGCCCACTCAGCTCCATCCGGGTCATCGAGTTCGCAGGTATCGGCCCGGGACCCCACGCGGCCATGCTGCTCGCCGACCTCGGTGCCGATGTGGTCCGTGTCCAGCGCCCCGGCACGCTCCCCAAGCCCGGCGTGAACGCTGATGCGCTGCTGCGCGGCCGTCGCGTCGTCGAGGCCAATCTGAAGGACGAGACCGATCGCGCGACGATCCTCGATCTCGTCGCCAAGGCTGACGTCATCATCGAGGGTTTCCGCCCCGGCGTCATGGAACGTCTCGGTTTCGGCCCCGATGACCTCACCGAGGTCAATCCCGGCCTCGTGTACGGCCGTATGACCGGCTGGGGACAGGAAGGCCCCCGTGCCAACCTCGCCGGCCACGACATCAACTACATCTCGCTGACCGGCCTGCTCCACGCAATCGGACGCAAGGACGATCGTCCGGTGCCGCCGCTCAACCTCGCCGGCGACTTCGGCGGCGGATCGATGTTCCTCGTCGTGGGCGTGCTCGCCGCTCTGCTCGAGCGCGGCATCTCCGGCAAGGGACAGGTCGTCGACGCCGCCATGGTCGACGGCGCTTCCGTTCTGGGACAGATGATGTGGGCGTTCCGCGGCACCGGCCTGTGGAGCGACACCCGCGGCACCAACATGCTCGACACCGGCGCCCCCTACTACGAGGTCTACGAGACCTCGGACGGCAAGTACATGGCCGTCGGCGCCATCGAGCCGCAGTTCTACGCCGAGCTGCTCAAGGGCCTGGGCCTGGCCGACGCCGACCTGCCGGCACAGAACGACATCGCGAACTGGGGCAAGCTGAAGGAGATCTTCACCGAGACCTTCAAGTCCCGCACCCGTGACGAGTGGGCCAAGGTCTTCGACGGCACCGACGCCTGCACCTCGCCGGTGCTGACCTTCGCCGAGGCGCCCGCCGATCCGCACATGGCCGCGCGCGCCAACCTGATCGACATCGACGGCGTCACCCAGGCACAGGTCGCCCCGCGCTTCTCGCGCACCCAGCCGGAGACCCCGGCCGGCCCGTCGACCGAGGCCGTCGACCCGAAGACCCTCTGGGCCTGATCCGTCACCGGATACGAAGATCGCCACCTCCGTGAGGGAGGTGGCGATTTTCGTGTCCGAGGGGTCGGCGTCTAGACCTTCGAGTGCCCCATGTCGATCTGGAACTCGGCGCCCGTGATGCCCTTGGCGCTGTCGGAGGACAGGTACAGGACGGCGTCGGAGATCTCGTCGCACGCCGCGACCGGGTGGTAATCCAGCATCGACACGAAATGCGGGGTGACCCACGGCTTTTCGAAGAGTCGATGGGCTTCGGTGTCGGCGACTCCCATCGGGGTGTCGACCGCGTAGGGGTGCACGCTGTTGACGCGGATCCGGTGGTGACCGAGTTCCTTGGCCGCGGTCTGCGCCAGGCCGACGAGGCCGTGCTTGGACGCCGAGTACGACGCCTGCATCGGCATCGCCTTCAGTCCTGCGACCGAGCTGATGATGGTGATCGAGCCGCCGTTGCCGGCCTCGAGCATCGCCGGGACCGTGGCCTTGAGCGTCTTCCAGGCGCCGACGAGGTTGATGTCGACGACGTCGGTGAACTGCTCCTCGGTCAGCTCCCAGACCGATCCCCAGGTGAGCACGCCGGCGTTGGCGATGACGTGATCAAGCCGGCCGAACTGCTCCACCGCATCCGCGACCAGTTGCTGCTGGAACGCGAGGTCCCGCGTATCCCCCTGCCGCGCAAGGATCTTGCCGCCAACGCCCTCGACGAGCCGGATCGTCTCTTCGAGATCCTCGGCCGTGGCGGGCGGGTAGGTTGCGTGGTCGATGATCGGACCCGCGATGTCGAGACCCACGATCGCGGCGCCCTCACGGGCGAACCTGACCGCGTGATTACGGCCCTGACCACGGGCGATGCCGGTGATGTAGACGACCTTGCCGTCGAACTGTCCCATGGCCGAACTGTAACACGTTCTAGTTCTGTCGCGGGAGGTGTTTCGCACGGGTTCCACCGGAGAACGGGGACCGAGACACCCCCGCCCGCCGACCGGATCTCCGGCGGCGGGCGGGGTGTGTGTTCGTTCGGATCAGACGTGGCCGAAGGACCGCTTGAAGTCGTCCGGGATGATCAGATCGTCGGCGGAGAGATCGTCGACGCTCTTGTGCCCCAGTCCCATCAGCGCGCCGTCGAGTCCCATACGCATCAGATCGAGGACGTTCTCGACGCCTGCCTGGCCGTTGGCGGCGAGACCCCACAGGTAGGCGCGGCCGATCATCACGGCGCGGGCGCCGAGGGCCAGGGCCTTGGCGACGTCGCTGCCGCGGCGGATGCCACCGTCGAGGAGGACCTCGATGTCGTTGCCGACCGCATCGGCGATGTCGGGCAGCAGACGGATCGTCGCCGGGGTGCCGTCGAGGTTGTTGCCGCCGTGGTTGGACACCGAGATCGCCGTCGCGCCGATGTCGACGGCGCGCTTGGCGTCATCCAGGCGGGTGATGCCCTTGACCATGAACGGTCCGCCCCACTGCTCACGCAGCCACTGCAGGTCCTCCCAGGTGGGCGGCGGTGTGCCCATCCACTCGCCGTAGGCGCCGAAGAACGTCGGGCCGGGGACACCCTGCGGGGTGAGGTTCGGCGCGGTGAGGTCGGGGATGGTGATCTTGCCGCCCTTGACCCAGTCCAGCGCATACCGCGGCTTGACCGCGATCTCCGGGCCGAGACGCACCAGCGCCTTCAGGTTCACCTTCTCGGGGATCTCCGGGCTGCCCCAGTCGCGGCCGACGTTGAACACCCAGTCGGTCGTGACGATGAGACCCTTCGCGCCGGCGGCCCGTGCGCGCTCGGCGCGGCGGAGGATGTCCTCGCGGCTGCCGAGCCAGTAGATCTGGAAGAACACCTTGTCGTTGACGGCGGTGACCTCTTCGACGGCGTGCGAGGCGAAGCTCGACAGGCCCATCGCGGTACCACGCGCTGCCGCGGCACGTGCGACGGCGACCTCACCCTCGGGGTCGACGGCCTGCACACCGGTGGGCGAGATCATCACCGGGAAGGACAGCTCCTGCCCCATCACCGAGGTGGTCATCTCGCGCTCCGGCTGTGCGCCGACAACGTGTGGCGCCCAACCCAGTTCGTTGAAGGCCTGCACATTGTCGTCGACGGTCACACCGGCCTGCGTGCCGGCGACCAGCGACGAGTAGACCGACTTCGGCAGTCGCTTCTTCGCCCGGCGCTGGGCCTCGGTCACCGTTTCGAACCAGGGGTTTTTCGCCCAGGGGTTGAGAGCCATTTCTCCTACTCACTCACTTCTCGGATGCGTGCCATCGCCCGGGGTACCCGTGTACCCCGGGGAGGACTCGACACTGTTGGGCCGCGGGCGGATTACCGCGCAGCAGGGGTGAACCCGGCGAGCGGGTTCTCATCACAGGACTTGGTGGGCCGACCGATCGGGGTGAGGTCCCCGTCGGGTCGACGGGTCATCAGCGTCAGCGGGGTTCCGCGCGAATGATCCTTGTTCGCCGTCGGTTTGGTGCGTTCGCCGGCGAGCAGTTCCTCGCCGTAACCCTGCACGCACTCGGGATCCGGTCCGGCCAGCGGCAGACCGGTGAAGAACTTGGCGGCCATGCAGCCACCGCGGCAGGCGTCGAAGTGCGCACACTTGGTGCAGGCACCGGCATTCTGCGGTTCACGCAGTTCGGTGAACAGATCCGAACGCTGCCAGATCTCCTGGAACCCGCCGTCCGAGAGGATGTTCCCGGCCAGGAAGTTCTCGTGGATCGCGAACGGGCAGGCGTACACGTCGCCGACCGGGTCGATGAGGCACACGACGCGCCCCGCACCGCAGAGGTTGAGGCCGGGCAGACCGCCACCGGAGTCCCCGCCGAAGGCCGACAGGTGGAAGAACGAGTCTCCGGTCAGCACGCGATCACCGTGTGCGACAAGCCAATCGTAGAGTTCACGCTGCTGCTCGGGCAGCGGGTGCAGGTCGTCCCACACGTCGGCGCCACGGCCCGACGGACGCAGGCGGGTGATGCGCAGGGTGGCGTCGTACCGATCGGCCAGCGCCTTGAACTCGTCGAGCTGCGCGACGTTCTGCCGCGTCATGACGACGCTGATCTTGGCGTCCTTGAAGCCGGCCTCGGCCAGGTTCTCGAGTGCCCGGACCGCCATGTCGAAGGAACCGGGGCCGCGCACGGCGTCGTTGACCTCCGCGGTCGCGCCGTCGAGGGAGATCTGGACGTCGACGTAGTCCGACGCGGCCAGGCGTGCGGCGACCTTCTTGTCAATGCGCAAACCGTTGGTGGAGAACTTGACTCCCACCTGATGGCTGGTGGCGTAGTCGACGAGCTCCCAGAAGTCGGGGCGCACCGTCGGCTCACCGCCGCCGATGTTCACGTAGAAGACCTGCATGCGCTGCAGTTCGTCGATGATCGCCTTGCACTGTTCGGTCGACAGCTCGCGCGGGTCGCGCTTGCCCGACGAGGACAGGCAGTGCACGCATGCCAGGTTGCAGGCGTAGGTGAGTTCCCACGTCAGGCAGATCGGCGCGTCGAGGCCGCGCTCGAACTGGTCGACGAGGCGGCCGACCTTGGGCACCTGGTCGGCGGGCGCGCTCGCCCGCTGGGAGGTCACGAGTTCGGCTGCGGTGGGCGGCATCTCGATGGTCGTCATCGTGTCGGTCCTAGGGTCGGGGCGGAAGCGGGGTACCGATCGGGGGCTGTCGATCGGCGGTGGTGGTCGGTCAGGCCGCGCGAGGCGTGATCATCGCGCTGTCGGCCAGCGCGGTGAGCGCCTGCACGTACAGAGGCCGCTGTGCGGGCGTGACACCCGCGGCGAGGAGGGCTGCCTCGGCGGAGTCGTGATCGGCGAGCGACGAGACGATCCCGACCACGGTGAGGTTCTTGAGGAACGAGAGCTTACGGGTACCGAAGTGGTAGAGCAGGGCGCCGAACGGCTCGGGGCGCAGCGCCACCTTCGGGTTGAGCTCCCACGCGGCGAACGTGTCGAAGCCGGCGGGGGCATCGGGGGCTGGGGTGTCGAACCGGACCCCGGCGACCGCAGAACGGTCGCCGGAGGTCGGATTCGATGTCGGGGCTGACATCAGTAGACCCCGCACATCCCATCGATCGACACCTCTTCGACGAGCGACTCGGCGATGAGTTCGGTCTCGTTCGAGTTTGCAGCGGTAACGGCGGACTGGTCGGCCATGATCCATACCTCCTGATCTTCTAAGTGACTCGGATCACGAAGGACTATAGTGGCACTCGGTGCAGATTTCTACCGGTAGAGCAAAACTGCCCGTTCGGACAGGTGATTCGGGCACGTTCAACCGCTGCGCGAGGGCGCATCCCATATGGTGAGGTCTCGATGACCCAGACAACACCGCAGGACACGAGCCCTGGGCGGACACCCGGGCGACGCCCGATCTCTTCGCGCGCCCGGATCAGCGCGCTCGCGATCGGCCTGTTCACCACCCGGGGTTTCGAGGAGACCAGCGTCGACGACATCGCCGAGGCCGCGGGCATCGCGCGTCGCACGCTCTTCCGGTACTACTCGTCGAAGAACGAGATCCCCTGGGGAGAGTTCGACGACCACCTGGGCGAGCTACGCGGGCTCCTGGCCCAGATCCCCACCGACATCCCCATGGCCGATGCCCTCGTGGATGCCCTGGTGGTGTTCAACCGGGTGCCGCCGGAGGAGCTCGAGAACCACCGACGACGCATGTCGCTGCTACTGGGAGTTCCGGCGCTCCAAGCACATTCGATGATCATGTACGCCGACTGGCGGCACGTCATCGCCGAGTTCTGCGCGGCCCGACTCGGCCTGGACGAGAACGATCACCTGCCTCAGACCATCGGGTGGTTGTGCCTGGGTGCCGCGCTCGCCGCCTACGAGCAGTGGCTGGCGGACCCCGACGCCGACCTCGAGCAACTGATCACCGACGGCGCGCGGACCGTCGCGAACGGTGTCGCATCGCTGGCCCGCGTGCCATGATCGGCACCGCGACCACGTCGGCCTCGAGAGGGCCTCGTGGCGCACCCACCGATTGGGCTATCCTGAAGTAGAACGTGTTCTAATTCGGTCCGGTTCGCCCCGGTCCTCGACGTCGGAGAGCTGCCACATGTCTGACCTGACCCCTCACGGCTCACGAAGCGTGATCCTCACGGTGGCCGAGGTGATCGATGAGACGTCCGATGCCAAGTCCATTGCCTTCGAGGTTCCCGAGACGTCGTCGTCCGCATTCACCGATTACAAGCCGGGACAGTTCCTCACGCTGCGCATCCCGAGCGAGCAGACCGGTTCGGTCGCGCGCTGCTACTCGCTGGCATCGTCGCCGTACACCGACGCCCGCCCCAAGGTGACCGTCAAGCGCACCGTCGACGGATACGGCAGCAACTGGGTCTGCGACAACCTGGCCCCCGGCTCCCAGGTCGAGGTGCTGCCACCGTCGGGCGTCTTCACCCCCAAGTCCTACGATGACCCGCTGCTCCTGATCGCCGCGGGCAGCGGCGTGACGCCGGTGATGTCGATCCTCAAGGCGGCGCTGAAGAAGAGCAGCGCATCGATCGTCTTCTTCTACGCGAACCGCACCGAGAGCGACGTGATCTTCGCCGCCGAGCTGCGCGACCTCCTCCACGCCCACGCCGACCGGCTCACCGTCGTGCACTGGCTGGAGAGTCTGCAGGGGCTGCCCAGCGCAGCAGCTCTGGCTTCGGTGTTCGCGCCGTACTCGACCACCCACACCGCCTACATGTGCGGTCCCGGTCCCTTCATGGATGCCGTCCACAAAGCCTTGGCGCAGGCCGACTTCCCGCACCACCACGTCCACACCGAGGTGTACAACTCGCTGTCCGGCGACCCGTTCGCCGACGTCGAGCTCGAGGAGGTCAGCGAGGAGGACCAGGCGTCCGCCGCCACGGTCGAGGTCGAACTCGACGGCGAGACCCACACCCTGAGCTGGCCGCGCAAGCGGACACTCATCGACGTGATGCTGGCCGCCGGGCTCGACGCCCCGTACTCGTGCCAGGAAGGCGAATGCGGTTCGTGCGCCTGCACTCTCACCGAGGGCTCGGTCGACATGGACAACGCCGGCGCGCTCGACCCCGAAGACATCGAGGACGGGTACATCCTGGGTTGCCAGGCCCACCCGACCTCGGACTCGCTCAAGATCGAGTTCTGACCGGAAGCCCCGAACAACCCGAAGGAGCACGACGACGTGGCCACCATCCGGAAGTCTCGGCTGAACCCGCTCCAACTCGCGCGCGGTCTGGCGGTGATGCTCCTCGGCATCGGAGTGCTCCATTTCGTCGCACCCAAGCCTTTCGACGAGATCATCCCGGAGGAGATCCCCGGCGATCCGCGCACACTGACCTACCTGTCCGGTGTCGCCGAGATCGGCTTGGGCGCCGGACTTCTCGTGCCGCGGACCCGCCGCCTGTCCGGGGCGCTGTCGGCACTGTTGTTCCTCGCCGTCTACCCCGCCAACCTCAACATGGTGCGACTCTGGCGGGACAAGCCGCTGCCCTACCGGATCGTCGCCCTGGCACGCCTGCCGTTCCAGTTCCCGATGATCTGGGCGGCCATCCGCGTGGCGCGCGAGGGCTGACTCACCTCAGCCCGCGGAAGTATGCGCGCTCCTCCGGGCTGCGGTGCTCGATCGCGTAACCCAGTGCGGTGCGGCCCATCCGGGCGGCGTTCTCCTCGAGGTACGTCAGGAGTGTCTTCTCGTCGACGCGCTTGCCCGTCTCCCGGAGCATCCATCCGAACGCTTTCTGGATGAGGTCCCGACGATCGTCGCGGACAAGGGACGCAACCGCCAGAAGTACCGATGCGTCACCGTGTTTGATGTGGGCGAAGGTCGCGATGATCCCCACACGGCGCCGCCACAGGTCGTCATCGGCGGCATGTTCGACGATGACGTCGGAAGCGTTGCGCAGGCGGCAGGACTCACCGAGTACGGGATCGGCCGAGGAGTCCACGAGATCCCAGTTGTTCACCCGGCCCCGATGCACCGCGTCGAGGTACAGCTCGACCCACTTCGCGGCCTCGTCCCGGTCCGGGCCGGATCGCCGCCGCAGGGCTTGTTCGAACTCGCCGCGGAGCAGGGCTAGCGCGATGAACCGATGTTCGTGGACCGGCGAATCCAGGAGGAAGACAACCTCGCCGGCGTCGATGCCGCGGAAGCGTTTGGCGATCGCCCGCTGCTGCGGCACACGTAGGCCGATGAACTCGTCGCCCTCGCCGTAACCGCCTGGGCGGACCTGGAAGAACCTGGCCAGGTCGACGGCACGCTGCGGGTCGGCGAGCTCGGCAGCGGCAGCGCACACCGCCGCAGCCGTCAACTCGGCACCCACCGGCGCTAGAGCAGGTCGGCGATGGGTGTCGGCGTCTGCAGTTTCGGCCGTGTCTTCATCACCGCACCGACCTTGCCCGCGCCGACGACGCCGGTGAGGATGCCGTCCCGGCTGTAATAGGCAACGAACTTCTTGCCGTCGTCGGAGACGATGTGCACGGTGTCGTCGGCGCGAGGCGTACCGAGCACCTGGATCTTCACATCGAACTGGTCGCTCCAGAAGTACGAGACCGCCGCGGTCACGGCGTCACCGCCGGTGATCTGGTGCGCGACGACCGAGGCCTGATCGACCGTGTGATTCCAGTGTTCGACGCGCTGCGGGGTGCCGTCGTCGTCGCGCCAGTTGGCGACGTCGCCGAGGGCGTAGACGTTCTCGGCGCTGGCGTGTCCGGTTGCATCGCAAGCGATTCCGCCGCCCACCTCGCGCGGCGCCAGTTCGATCCCGGAGCCTTCCAGATAGCCGGTGACGGGCGTGGAACCGATGCCGACGACCACGAGGTCAGCGGGGAGTTCGGTACCGTCGGCGAGCTTCACCGCGGTGACCTTCGGCCCGTTCGCACCGTCGGTGACGACGATCTCGGTCACACCGACCCCGGTGCGCAGATCCACGCCGTTGTCGATGTGGAGTCGGGAGACCAGCTTGCCGATCTCCTCGCCGAGCGCCACCGCCAGCGGGGTGGGGGCGGGTTCGACGAGGCTGACGCTCAGCCCGCGCGAGGTGAGGCTCGCGGCCACCTCGCAGCCGATGAAACCGGCGCCGATGACCACGGCGGTCGAGGCGGAATCGATCTCACCGCGCAGCGCGACCGCGTCGTCGTAGGTGCGGATCATGTGTACCCCCGCGACGGCGTCGGCGATGCCCGGGAACGGCCGCGGATCGAGACCGGTGGCCAGCACCAGGGTTTCGTAGGCGAGCGTGTCGCCGGACGCCAGAGTGACGGTTTTGTCCGCCGGCGACACCGATGTCACCGCGGAGCCCAGACGCAGGGTGATGTCGGATTCGCTGTAGAACTCCGCCGGTTTGAGGTCGACGCGATCGTCCTTGCCCAGGAGCACCGACTTCGACAGTGGCGGACGATCGTAGGGCGGATGGTCCTCAGCCCCCACCAGGGTGATCGGATCGGCGAACCCGTTGTTGCGCAGGTTCTCCGCGACCCTGATGCCGCCCAGGCCCGCCCCGACGATCACGACGCCCGCGCCTGATCCACTCATCTTTCGTCCCCTCTCATCCCGCGGTCACCGTTCCCCTCGGGATGCCCGATGGCACCCCGGCGACGGCGCCTCAGCGGGTCACGTCTCCGACCGGTTGCAGGTCGGACAACAGCCAATTCCCGTCGACCTTACGCATAAGTGCCCACCTCGCGGTAGGGGTCGTTTCACCCTCCGCGTCGGCTGGTTCCCCAGAGCCCGTGGATTTTTCGACGTCGCCGACCGACACTGTCTGGTCCACGAACACGAGGACCCTCGCGCGTTCGGCGGAGCTGTCGTTCAGACCGGTACCGACGACTCGTCCGACCATCGACACCGAGGCGGCCCGCGCTCCCGGGACCACCACGTCGACGCCGCGATTGCGGTACTCGAGTCGCAACGGATCGGCGAGCAAGGCGTCTGTTCGTCGACGCTGGTCGGGTGGGTCGTCCGGCCCGAACGTCATGAGTGCGGCGACCGCCCCGCCCGCCGCGGCCAGGATCGCGGCGCGCTCGTCCTCTCCGGGCTCCGGGTCCGATCGCAGTACCCCGATCCACGCGACCAGCGCGACGACGAGCGCCACCACCGTGACGGCGGCCAGGATGGCGAACCGGCGACGTTGCCGGCGAGTGGGGCGCGGTTCCAGCAGGTCACTCACGGCTGACGCGCCCCCGCGATCTTCCAGCCGTCACCGGTGCGTTCCATGGTGATCAGCGCGGTGATCCGTTCGGCGGTCGTGTCGACGGAAGCGGCCTGCTCATCCGTTCCATCGGAACCCAGCAGCAGCGGATTGGTGGCGTCGGCGACGACGAGTACATCCACGGTGGTGCCCGCATCGTCCGACGGCGGATCGGTCACCAATCCGGCCGAGACCACTTGTCCGACACTGCGCCCGGTCTGTGTACGCACCTCGGTGATCAGCGCGTCACGCGCGCTCTCGATGCGGTCGCGCTGCGCGCCGGTGCTCGCCGCGAGTACGCCGTCCACGAAACCCACCGGATCGGCCGGGTCGGCGGTCAGCATGGCCGCGACGCCCGCTCGCGCGGAATCGAGCACCTCCGTCTGGCGTTCGACCTCGGCCCCCTGACCGCGGATCTGCCATCCCAGGACCGCACCCACGATCACGAGGATCGCGACGGCGACCGCCGCGGCGATGAGGACCGTCCGTAGAAGTCGGGTCCGTCGCACGGCACGTGCCCGGAGAGCGGGTGCGGCGGCAATCCGGGTCGCGCGCGCTTCCCGTCGAGCCTCGTCGACCCGATCCCGGGCGAGCTGCACACGCGCCGTGACCGCCGAGTCGGTTGTCGTCGAATCCGTTCTCACAGCATCGGTTCCAGTGGTATCGGTTCCTGCGGCATTGTTTCCTGGGGCATCGTTTCCTGGGGCATCGGTTCTCCCGGCATCGGTCACCGCCATCACCCGACCACATCGGCCGCGGCGAGGAGCCACTCGTCGTCGGCACGGATGAAGCGGGCCAGCACCGATCGGCGGATCGTCGTCGCAGCGGCGTCGGTTCGGGCGGGGGCGTCCGGCCGTACGGTCACCGCCACCCGGAGGAGCGCCTGCCCTTCGGTGGCGTCGGCGTCGACCACGCTGACGATCTCGGGCCGCCACACCACGGCGGCCGTCCCCTGCTCCGGGGGCCGGGTGAGCTGTGCACCGTAGCTGTCGAGGAAGTCGCGGGCGACGAGCGCACGAGCCCGTGACCGATCCTGCTGCCACCGTGAGGAATCCACCGAGAAGACGTCGGCGACGATCGTTCCCGCGCGTTCACGTAATTGCTCGCGGCTCTGCTGGAGAGCATCGCCCGCCGCGTGTGCACGCCACGCGAATCCCACGGCGACGAGCGCCGCGGCCAGCACCACCGCTGCCACCAGCAGCCGGAGAGCTCCGGCGCGCGCCGAGATGTATCCGGATGGGGTCATGGAAGGTATTGCACCGCCCCGAGTTTCAGTGCGCCGTCGTCCGGGGTCACGAGCACACGAAGCCGGAACCGGCGTGCCTGCCCTTCCCCGGTCTCGCCGGCGGCGTCGAACACGACGGTCGCGGCGACGAGAACCGTGGCACTGTCTCCGTCGCGGGCGGAGACCCCGGTGCCGTCCACCGAGGACTTCGACACCGATCCGTTGGCCTGCACGAAAGCGCTGTAACTGTCGGCGGACTGGGCGAATTCGTCGTAAAAGGTACCGGTGGCACCGGCGAGGATCTTGCGCGCGCGACTCGGATCGCGATGGTCCGGTCCGATCAGCACCGCGACGCGGTCGGCCGCCGCGCGCTCGAAGTCGTCGTCGGTCGGGGCATTCCGCGCGTCGGACCACGCCACCACCGCGACACCGGCGAGCACGACGGCGACGACCGCCGCCAGCGTCGCCAGAATCCACCGGCGCTGCGGCACCCGCCGACGCAGGCCGGCGTCGACCTCGCGCGCGTGCAACTCTTCGACCGCCTCGCGCAGATCACGCCGGGCGCTACGTTCCGCGGCGATCTCCGCGCCGCCCGACCGCGCCTCTCCCCTCAACGACTCGCTCTCTCTACGACGACAGGCGCGTGTTCGGCTTGTTCTCGATCTTCTCCCCGCGGATCCGACTCGCATAGGCGGCGCGCGCCTCCTGGTCGGGGCGCAGGAAGATCGAGTCCAGCTTGGTGAGCTTGCGGGTGAACCGCTTCATCGCTTGCGGGAACAGCGGACTGGAGTCGGCCCAGCGCATCGACCGCGGAGCGTACACGCGGGTCACCGGGCGGGCGATGGTCTCGACCACGATCGCCGCGACCTCCTCGGGCGCGACGGTCTGGATGAACTTGTTGGTCTGCAGGCCGGAGATCAGGGCGGTGCGGGTGAAGGTCGGGAGGACGGCGCTGACGGTGACACCCTCCGGCTCCAGCTCCGCGCCGAGGGCCTCGGAGAACTCGATCACCGCGGCCTTCGCGCCGTTGTAGATGGTCAGACCCGGGGTCGGGATGCGGCCGGCCGTCGACGCGATGTTGACGATGTGGCCGGTACGACGCGGGGCCATCCGGCGGGCCGCTTCCTGACAGCCGATGATGACGCCGAGGACGTCGATGTCGTAGGTGCGTCGGATGATCGTGTCGTCGTAGGACAGGAACGGGCCGACCGGCATGATGCCGGCGTTGTTCACGAGGACGTCGATCGGTCCGAGCCGGGATTCGACCTCGGAGAGGAAGGCGTCGAAGGACTCCCGCTTCGTGACATCGACCTCGATGCCCTCGATGCCCAGGTCGGCGGCGGCCTTGCCCACCGCCTCGCCGTCGACGTCACCGATGGCGACCTTCGCACCCGCCTGGAACAGCTGCGTCGCGGTCTCGAATCCGATTCCGCGTGCACCACCGGTCACCACGACGACCTTGCCCTTCAGCGCCGTTCGGATGGCGTCGTGATCAGGCTTCCGGGACAGCTTGTCGCGCAGGCTCATTGGTTCCCCCTCGGGTGGTTGTCGTTGAATCGAAAGCGAGCGACGGCGCCACGGCCGTCGAGAGTCAGGTGCCGATCACCAGATCATCGGGGCGAGGAATTTCGTGGCGAATACACGGGCCTGCTGCGGATCGGTACGGGCCGGGTCCGACGGCGGGGTCTCCAGGAGCGAGATCACCAGGCGCACATGAATTTCGACGGCCTCGAGCAGGTCCTCCACCGGCATCTGCGCACCCTCGTCGCGCAGCGTGGCGGCAACCCGGTCGGTGACCATGTCGATGAACAGCGACGTCATCTTCGCGGTGACGCTCTTGATCTCGGAGTCGGTGAGGACGATCCGACTCAACAACGGATCGGACTTGACCAGCTCGGCGCCCACCGCGAAGGCCTCGACCAGGGCGTCCTTGGGGCCCATGCCCTTGACCGATTCCTCGAGCTTCTTCATGCCGCGCTCATAGGCGTCGTTGGCGACGGCGTAGAGGAGGGCCTCCTTGTTGGGGAAGCGTCGGTAGAGAGTGCTGCGGCTGACGCCTGCACGGGCCGCGACCTCGTCGATGTTGGCGCGCCGCACCCCGACCTCGGCGAACTCCGAACCCGCGGCGGCGAGGATCGCCGCCTCCTGGTCGGCCGGGCTGGCGGTGTTGCGCACCTTGCGGTTGGACGAGCGAGCGCCCTTTCCCTTTGCAGCGCTGTTCACGGTGTCCTTCACGAGATTGTCCGACACGTGACTCACCGACGCCGGAGGGTCACGGGGAGCTTGTCCTTGGGCACGGGCAGCGCGCTGTAGTCCATGGGCAGCACGTAGTCGGCCGGTACCGACCACTCGTACCCGCGGAGCAGGTGATGCATGATCGTCTTGATCTCCATCTGGCCAAAATACAGGCCGATACATTTGTGAACGCCACCACCAAATGGCATCCAGGCGAACCGGTGGGACTTGTCCTCGGCGCGTTCGGGACCGAACCTCTCCGGGTCGAACATGTCAGGGTTGGTGAAGAACTCCGGATCCCGGTGGCTGGACAGAGATGACGTGGTGACGATGGTCCCCTCGGGCACATAGAAGCCCTCGATCGAGGTGTCCTTGACCGCCATGCGGGGCTGCGCCGGGACCGGCGGGCACAGTCGGAGCGACTCCTTCATCACCAGGTCCAGGGCGGTCATGCCGGCGAGAGCGTCGTAGCCGAGTTCCGGTCCGAGTTCGAGAGACTCGGCGCGGGCGCGGTCCTGCCATTCGGGATGCTTGGCCATGTTGTAGGCCATCTGGGTCATCGTGATGGTCGAGGTGTCGTGCGCGGCCATGAGCACGAAGATCATGTGGTTGACCACGTCCTCGTCGGAGAAGCTGTGCCCCTCATCGCTTTCCGCGTGACACAGGACCGAGAAGAGATCCGGTGTCTCCCGTGCACGCTTGGCCGCGATGTTGGCGTAGAAGAACTCCTCGAGGACCTTGCGAGAACGTAGACCCTTCCACCAGCGTCCACCGGGTACGGGTTTGCGCACGTAGGCAACGCCTGCGCGGACGGTGTCGATGAACGCCTTGTTGATCCGGTCCGCCTCGTCCCTGGGCAGGTTCAGCCCCAGGAAGACCTCGAGCGCAAGGTCGAGCGTGAGCGCCTTGAACTGCTCGAACAGCTTCACCGAACCGACCGGGAACTCCGCGACGCGCTCGGCGATCATCGGCTGCATCTCCTGCATGTAGCCCTTGAGCGCCGTGGTGCTGAACGCCTGCTGCAGTATCTGCCGGTGATGACGGTGCTCGTCGAAGTCGAGCAGCATGACGCCGCGGTTGAAGAAGGGGCCGATGAAGTAGCTCCACGCCGGACCGTTGGCGAAGGCCCGGTCCTTGTTCATCAGGAGCTCCTGGGCGGCGCGCGGATTACCGGTCATGACCATCTGCACACCGAAGGCGTTCAGTCCGGAGACGCTGCCGTACTGCGCCCGGCGACGGTCGGCGAAGGCGAACGGGTCACGCCGCATCGACATGATCTCGAGGAAGCTGTTGCGGTCGGAGCACGGAATGGCCTGGAGGTCGCTACCCGCCGGCGGGGTTGCCAGTACCGATGCCATGACCGTCTCCTTCCGAACGGAGTCCTACGCAATGTGATCCACATCGCATACTAGACCATATTGAGACGATTTGGGAAAAGCGTTCCTAACTCATCCCTCGGCGAGCAGGCGATGACATCGACGCAGCCGATTCACCCACCACTGCTTCCGGTCCTCCGGGGCGGCATGGGCAGCGGCGTCGACTTCGGTACCGGGCCCGATCCACCGCGGTTCGACGACGCCGTCGCGCATCAGGAACGACGGTGCGACGTCGGCAGTGAAGAGCGAGCCGGTGCCGAGTCCGCACGCGAGGTCGAGTCGAGGCAGTGCCGCGGCCGCGGCGACCCCCGCCGCGATACCGACCGCAGAATCGAGGGCGCTCGAGACCACGACCTGGAGGCCGAGGGTGTCGGCCAGTTCGAGCGTGGCTCGCATCCCCCCGAGGGGCGCAACCTTGACGACCGCGACATCGGCCGCATCCGCCGCCACCACGCGCAAAGGGTCGTCGGCCTTGCGGATGGATTCATCGGCAGCGATCGGAACGTCGACCGCACGCCGCACCTGCGCCAGTTCTTCGACCGTGCGGCAGGGCTGTTCGGCGTACTCGACGTCGCCGATCGCGCGCAGGGCGGAGATCGCCTCGCCCACCGACCAGCCGCCGTTGGCGTCGACCCGCACCCGCCCGATCACCTCACGCGTCGCCGCGACCCGCGCGACGTCGTCGTCGAGGGTCTGCCCCGGTTCGGCGACCTTCACCTTCGCGGTCCCCGCGCCGGGATACCGCTTCAACAGGTCCGCCACCTCGTCGGCCGGGATCGCGGGCACCGTCGCGTTGACCGGCACGGTGTCCCGGGCCGCGGGCGGCGGACCGAGGTAGGCGGCCTCGATGCCTGCGCGTAGCCAGGCGGACGCCTCCGCGTCGTCGTATTCGACGAACGGACCGAACTCGCCCCAACCGGCCGGGCCGGCGAAGACCATCGTCTCGCGGGAGGTCAGCCCGCGAAACCTGGTCCTCATCGGAAGGCGGACCACCACGGCCGCCGCGAGCAGGTCCTCCACGTCCGGGATCTCCCACTCGCCTGTCATCGCTTCCTCCTGCGTCACTCGCGTCAACTTTGAACGAGGGTTATGTGAATTCGATGGAACAACCTTTTCAGTTTGTTCCAAGTCCGCTACCCTCGCTCTCATGTCAGTCAACCAGGGATTCGATGCCGGTATCCGCGAGGCGGAACCGATGATCGTCGACGACACCCCGGACACCGCCGGCGAGATCGTGCGGCCGCGGCTCGGAGCCGACTCACTCGTGTGGAAGTTCTACGGCGACTCGCGGGGCATCCTCGGCTTCCAGCGCCTGGCCGGCACCGAGAACTGCATCGAGCAGCTCGGGCAGGCCGTCCTCGACCACTCGGTGATCTTCAGCGACTTCCTCGGCCGCGCGAAGCGCACCGGGCCGCCGGTGATGAAGACCGTGTACAGCACCGAACCCGAGAAGTGGGGCCGCACGGTGCGCGACTTCCATCGCGACATCAAGGGCACCATCAGCGACGGCTCGCGCTATCACGCGCTGAACCCGGAGCTCTTCTACTGGGCCCACGCGACCTTCGTCGACCAGGTCCTCTACATCACCGACACGTTCATCCGCCGCCTCAGCTACGCCGAGAAGGTCCAGATCTTCGAGGAGAGCAAGGTCTGGTATCAGCTCTACGGCGTGAGCGACCGCGGTCAGCCCCAGACGTACGAGGAGTTCGTCGCCTACTGGGAGGACATGCTCAACCGCTTCGTCCCCCACAAGACGATCGTCTACGCGACCGGCTACATCCGCCAGGGGCTGCCACGGCCGAAGAAGATCCCGGCCCCGGTCTGGAAGGTCCTGTCGGCTCCGCTCAACGCGTTCATCCGCACGGTCATCGTGGGGACGCTCCCCCAACAGATGCGCGATGTCTGCGACCTGGAGTGGAACGACAAGAAGGAGAAGAACTTCCAGCGCTTCGCCGCATTCATGCGCGCGATCAACCCGCTGGTCAACCGGCTCCCGCTCAAGTACCTCTACGTCCCCTGGGCCTACGAGGCCTGGCAGAAGGTCGGCATCGATCCCCGACCGTTGCACAACAAGCCCGCGGCCTAACGCCCCAGGAACTCCTCGACGTGCCGGATGAACTCCGCACGGCGGTCGCGGTGCACACTGTGCCCGGCGTCGAGGGTGACGAAGCGTGAGTCGGGCAGGGCCTCGCTGACGGTCCGTAGATGGTGGGGCGGCAGGAAGCTGCGCTCACCACCCGAGATGACCATCGTCGAGGCAGTGACCCGCGGCAGCTCCGACCACCACTCCGGGGCGCAGACGTCGAACTCGGCGACGATCTCGTCGCCCATCCGGCCGTCGAATCGGATGACCGGCCACGGGTTGCGTGCGAGCGCGACGAAACCGCGGATCTGCTCACCGAGCGTCGCCTTCATGGCGATGCCCTCGGACAGATCGGCCTCGTCCCGCGGCATCGGCGGGACCTCCTCGAGGACCATCCGACGCACGCGGGACGGTTCGTACATCGCCAGACGCAGCGCGGTGTGGGCACCGAGTGAATGACCGACAACGTCGGCCACGTGGATACCGAGGTTGTCGAGCACGTAGACGAGGTCGTCGCGGAAGTCGTCGAGCCGATACGGGCCCTCCGGCCGGCCGCTGCGGCCGTGACCGCGCAGGTCGACGCTGACCACACCGCGACCCTGCCGGCGCAACGACGCGGCGAGCGGCCGCCAGGTCGAATGATCCGACGCCATCCCGTGGACGAGCACCACCGGCACGCCACGGTCGGGTTCACCGGCCACCCGGACCGCCAGGTCGGGTTCGGCACGTCGACTGAGCACACGCATGGAGACGAGCCTACGAAAGGCTCCCGGGCGGACCGCGTCACACTCGGGATATGCCCGGTTCAGAGTTGATCGACTATCCGTTCACGGGCACGTCGGTACTCGTCATCGGTGAGCGCACCGCTTTGATGCAGGTCGTCCAGAGACGACAGTCGGTCGGCGACCGTACGGGACCCACTCGATGCCATCCCGGGCGACGGAATCGGACCGACCATCGATTGCGTTGCGTCCCAGTCGATCTCGAAACTCTGGTTGACGGGGTCGACCAGCACGACCAGCCTGCGCTGATACAACGCCGGCTGCCGGAAGATCGGGGCCACCTTTCGGGTGTTCACCTCGAAGGGCACCAGACCCGGTGCGGAGATCCGCAGTCCCAATGACATGAGCGGCTGGTTGTTGATCTCGACGCCGGTCTGCTCGACCGACGTCACCTCGGCGACACCCCGGACGCCGGTGGCACGGAGCTGCTCGGAACGGACTCCGCCGGTGTACGTCACCGTGGCGACGACGATACCGAACAGGACATCGAGCAGAGTGATCCCGATGCCGGTCCACAGCATCCATTCGGTGCCCGGGAGGTCGAAGAGGAAGTAGCAGACGAGAAAGAGCGGCCCGACTATCCCGCACAGCATGACGAACAGGAAGCTGCCCACCGCACGCAGGAGAGGCGCCGAGGCCTGGGGCCCCGCCCCCGATTCGCCGAACATCGTCATGCGGGCACTGTAGTCGCCAGCAGCCCGCTGAGCAGGGCAATAAGCTGCAGGGCACTGCTCTCGACAACGCGGCCGGCAGACCTCCCGGAATGACAAAGGCGCCCCAGCCGCTCTCGCAGCTGGGGCGCCTTTCGACTCAGAGAGTCAGTGCGTCAAAGCAAGAATCACTTGGTGATCTTGGTGACTCGACCCGCACCAACGGTGCGGCCACCCTCGCGGATGGCGAAGCGCAGGCCCTCGTCCATGGCGACCGGCTGGATGAGCTTGACGCTCATCTCGGTGTTGTCGCCCGGCATGACCATCTCGGTGCCCTCGGGGAGGGTCACGACGCCGGTCACGTCCGTGGTACGGAAGTAGAACTGCGGACGGTAGTTGTTGAAGAACGGGGTGTGACGGCCGCCCTCGTCCTTGGACA
Source organism: Gordonia sp. GN26 (assembly GCF_054823965.1). Taxonomy (NCBI): domain Bacteria; kingdom Bacillati; phylum Actinomycetota; class Actinomycetes; order Mycobacteriales; family Gordoniaceae; genus Gordonia; species Gordonia sp. GN26. Next base: position 21,862 of record NZ_JSYC01000012.1, read on the forward strand.
GGATGTATGCCTGGCCCTCGAACTCGGTGTGCGGGGTCGTGGTGCCCGGCTTCACGATGACCTGACCGCGCTCGACGTCCTCACGCTTGAGGCCGCGGAGCAGCAGACCGGCGTTGTCGCCTGCCTGTGCGGAATCGAGGAGCTTGTGGAACATCTCGATACCGGTGACGGTGGTCTTGGTGCTCTTCTCGCGGATGCCGACGATCTCGACTTCCTCGTTCACGTTGACCTCGCCGCGCTCCACACGACCGGTGACCACGGTGCCGCGGCCGGTGATGGTGAAGACGTCCTCGACGGGCATGAGGAACGGCTTCTCGGTCTCGCGAACCGGATCCGGGATCGACTCGTCGACGGCAGCCATGAGCTCCTCGACCGACTTGGCCCACTCGGGGTCACCCTCGAGAGCCTTGAGAGCCGAGACCTTGACGACCGGAGCTTCCTCGTCGAAGTCCTGGGCGGCCAGCAGTTCGCGGACCTCCATCTCGACGAGCTCGATGATCTCGTCGTCATCGACCATGTCGGCCTTGTTCAGGGCGACGAGGATGTAGGGCACACCGACCTGGCGGGCCAGCAGCACGTGCTCGCGGGTCTGCGGCATCGGACCGTCGGTGGCGGCAACCACGAGGATCGCGCCGTCCATCTGAGCCGCACCGGTGATCATGTTCTTGATGTAGTCGGCGTGACCCGGGGCGTCGACGTGAGCGTAGTGACGCTTCTCGGTCTCGTACTCAACATGCGAGATGTTGATCGTGATACCGCGCGCCTTCTCCTCAGGAGCCTTGTCGATCTGGTCGAACGCGAAGCTCTTGTTCAGCTCCGGGTACTTGTCGTGCAGCACCTTGGTGATCGCCGCGGTCAGGGTGGTCTTGCCGTGGTCGACGTGACCGATGGTGCCGATGTTCACGTGCGGCTTGGTCCGCTCGAACTTCGCCTTCGCCACTTGATTGTCCTCCTGGACTGTCATTCTCTACTGGGCGGATCCCAGCAGGGGTTTTCATTTACGTTGTTGCGCCCGCTTGTCGGCCAGCGCGTGTCGCCAGGGCGACCGGGGAATTACTCTCCGGTGGCCTTCGCGATGATTTCCTTCGACACGTTCGCGGGAACTTCCGCGTAGGAGTCGAACACCATGGAGTAGTTTGCACGGCCCTGGGTCTTCGACCGAAGGTCTCCGATGTAGCCGAACATCTCCGACAGCGGAACCTGTGCCTTCACGACACGAGCACCACTGCGCTCCTCCATGGCCTGGATCTGGCCACGGCGGGAGTTCAGGTCGCCGATGACATCGCCCATGTAATCCTCGGGAGTCGTGACCTCGACGGCCATGATCGGCTCCAGGATGACGGGGCTGGCCATCCTCGCGGCTTCCTTGAGGGCCTGCGAGCCGGCGATCTTGAAGGCCATTTCCGACGAGTCGACGTCGTGGTACTGACCGTCGAGCAGGGTGACCTTCAGGTTGACCAGCGGGTAACCGGCGAGGACACCGTACTGCATGGCGTCCTGGGCACCGGCATCCACCGACGGGATGTACTCGCGCGGGACTCGACCACCGGTGACGGCGTTGTCGAACTCGTAGGTCGCACCGTCCTCGGCGTCCACGAGGGGCTCGAGCTTGATGATGACCTTCGCGAACTGGCCCGAACCACCGGTCTGCTTCTTGTGGGTGTACTCGTGCTTCTCGACCGTCTTGCGGATGGTCTCGCGGTATGCCACCTGCGGCTTGCCGACGTTGGCCTCGACCTTGAACTCCCGCTTCATGCGGTCGACCAGGATGTCGAGGTGGAGCTCGCCCATGCCGCCGATGACGGTCTGGCCGGTCTCCTCGTCGAGCTGGACCGAGAAGGTCGGGTCCTCTTCGGCGAGCTTCTGGATCGCGGTGCCGAGCTTCTCCTGGTCGGACTTGGTCTTCGGCTCGATCGAGACGTTGATGACCGGGTCCGGGAAGCTCATCGACTCGAGCACGATGGGAGCGCTCGCGTCACACAGGGTGTCGCCGGTGGTGGTGTCCTTGAGGCCGATCATCGCGTAGATGTGGCCCGCGGTGGCGTCCTCGACCGGGTTTTCCTTGTTGGCATGCATCTGGAAGAGCTTGCCGATGCGCTCCTTCTTGCCCTTGGTGGCGTTGAGCACCTGGGTGCCGGCGTTGATCCGGCCCGAGTACACGCGCACGAAGGTGAGCTTGCCGAAGAAGGGGTGAGCAGCGATCTTGAACGCGAGAGCCGAGAACGGCTCGTCGGCGGACGGCTTGCGCGAGAGGATCTCCTCCTCGTCGCCCACGGCGTGGCCCTCGACCGACGGCACGTCCAGCGGGGACGGCAGGTAGTCGATGACCGCGTCCAGCATCGGCTGGACACCCTTGTTCTTGAACGCGGAGCCGCACAGCACCGGGTAGAGCTCGCGGGAGACGGTCAGCTTGCGGATCGCAGCCTTGATCTCCTCGACGGTGAGCTCTTCGCCGCCGAAGTACTTCTCCATGAGGGCTTCGTCGGACTCGGCGACGGTCTCGAGGAGCTGCTCGCGGTATTCCGCGGCCTTCTCGACGAGGTCGGCCGGGATCTCCTCGATGGTCGGCTCGGCACCGGTCGGCACGACGCCGCGCCAGGTGATGGCCTTCTGCTCGATGAGGTCGACGACGCCGTCGAAGTTGTCCTCGGCACCGATCGGGAGCTGCAGGACCAGCGGCTTGGCGCCGAGGCGGTCCTTGATGGTCTGAACGGTGAAGTAGAAGTCCGCGCCCAGCTTGTCCATCTTGTTGACGAAGCAGATACGGGGAACTTCGTACTTCTCGGCCTGACGCCACACCTGCTCGGACTGCGGCTCGACGCCTTCCTTGCCGTCGAAGACCGCAACTGCGCCGTCGAGGACGCGGAGGCTGCGCTCCACCTCGACGGTGAAGTCGACGTGTCCGGGGGTGTCGATGATGTTGATCTGGTTCTTGTTCCAGAAACAGGTCACGGCCGCGGAGGTGATGGTGATACCACGCTCCTTCTCCTGCTCCATCCAGTCGGTGGTCGAGGCACCGTCGTGGGTTTCACCGATCTTGTAGTTCACACCGGTGTAGAAGAGGATTCGCTCGGTCGTGGTGGTCTTGCCGGCATCGATGTGGGCCATGATGCCGATGTTGCGAACCTTGTTCAGGTCGCTGAGCACTTCCTGTGCCACTTAATCGCCTCGCAATTTCGCTAGAGAGCTGTTGGGTCTGAGGTGGGTCCGGCCGCGGCGACCCGTAGGCCGCCGCGGCCGGCAGTGATCACCAGCGGTAGTGCGCGAACGCCCGGTTGGCCTCGGCCATCTTGTGGGTGTCCTCGCGGCGCTTCACCGAAGCACCCAGGCCGTTGGAGGCGTCGAGCAGCTCGTTGGCCAGACGCTCGACCATCGTCTTCTCGCGACGCTGACGGCTGAAAGTGACGAGCCAGCGGAGCGCCAGGGTGTTGGCGCGGCCCGGCTTGACCTCGATCGGCACCTGGTAGGTGGCGCCACCGACGCGGCGGCTCTTCACCTCGAGGGTGGGCTTGACGTTGTCGAGCGCACGCTTGAGGGTGACGACCGGATCGGTGCCGGTCTTCTCGCGGGCCTGCTCGAGCGCGCCGTAGACGATGCGCTCGGCGGTCGACTTCTTGCCGTCCAGCAGGATCTTGTTGACCAGCTGGGTGACCAGCGGCGAACCGTAGACCGGGTCGTTGATCAGGGGGCGCTTGGGTGCGGGTCCTTTACGTGGCATGACTTATCAGTTCCCCTTCTTCGCGCCGTAGCGGCTACGTGCCTGCTTGCGGTCCTTGACACCCTGGGTGTCGAGCGAGCCGCGGATGATCTTGTAGCGCACACCCGGGAGGTCCTTCACACGACCGCCGCGGACGAGCACCATCGAGTGCTCCTGCAGGTTGTGGCCTTCGCCGGGGATGTAGGCGGTGACCTCGACCGAGCTGGTCAGACGCACGCGGGCGACCTTACGCAGCGCGGAGTTCGGCTTCTTGGGGGTGGTGGTGTACACGCGGGTGCACACGCCACGACGCTGCGGGCTGCCCTTGAGGGCCGCGGTCTTGGTCTTCGCAGCCTTGTCATGACGGCCCTTGCGGACCAGCTGATTGATGGTTGGCACTAGGTGTTCATTCCTCTTTGTTGTCTGTTGTGGTTGGTGCTCCGGGCAAACACGGTGAATTCGGTTTCTCAACCGACTTCCGGCGCGCTTCCACAACTCGCCCCACCAGCGCATTCACGCTGGTCAGTACATTTTCGCTACCCCGGGGTCGGGCGTGTCATACACTCGACAGCGGATTCGCTTGTCAGCCCACGGGCCGCCCGTGCCCCGAGTTCACTCGATCTCAGGGCCGACTCGAGAGCCGTTGGCCGGGCATGCGGACTGGCCCAGCATGGGCCGGGCACCGACGATCCACTCTACCGATCGGGTTTGCACAGGTCAAAAAACGGATCCTCCGCGCGACCTGCAGGGGAACAGGTCGTGTGCGCTGGGGTCCGGCGACGCTGAGACATGGCATTACCTTGTCCACTCTTACACCCCGGAACCCGGCGCGTCGAGACTTCGGCGAACCGCAGCCCGGCCGGTACCCGCCGGTGCCCCGTCATGGGCCCGGACCTGCGCGATCGATGTCGCGAACGGACTGTCCGGATCCATCGGCCGTCCGGTCGGCGAAGTCTGGCCGCCGAACCACCGGTCGACGATCGTCGCCTGGCGTTCGAGGTTGTGGTCGGCCCAGGCGTGGCGAGCATCACCCGACCCTCGGATGCCGTAGACGTCCTCACCGAGTTCGTGCCGCGCCTGGACCGCGAGCGCCTCGGCCAGGAACGACGCCGGAGAACGGGCTCCGACGATCTGCCGGGCGTGGACGAGTTCGTGGACCAGTAGCTGGCCGGGCACCGGATAGACCCCTGGACCGGGCCCGAGGGGCGCGTCGAACGTCGCGCCGAGATTGCAGAGGATGCGTCCGTCGACCGCGGGGACGGTGAACGCGCGTCCCCCGCGTCCGGCGAGATCGGTGAGGATCACGTCGTCGAGCCATCCGGCGGGCCCGAAGACCTGTTCGACGGTTCGTCGTTCGTCGTCCGACAGGGGGCGGTGCCGAATCCCGACGCGGGCGACGAGCCCGGCACCGACGGCGGCCACCCCGGCGGCCGCGAGACCGAGGGGCCCGAACCAGACCGTGACGATCGCGACGTGCGCGGCCACCAGCACCCCGACCGTCGACGCCGGACCCGCGGGCCACAACCGGCCGGCACGCCGGGCGACCGACACCACGACGCCGAGGAACCGCCCATAGCCTCGGGCCGCTGCGATCAGGAGTCGGTTCGGCACGAGTGTCCTCAGTCCTTGGCCGCCATGACGACCAGCCCCGGGCCGACGTGCTCGTCGGCGGGCAGTCGGAGTTCGGCGACCGGGCGCAGACCGGCCAGTTCGATCAGGCCCACGTACCTCTCCGGCGACCACTGGTGGGTCGTCCACTCCACCGGGCCGCCGTAGGCCTCGGTGCGTCGCACGTCCTCGTCACCGACGTGCGTGCCGGTGATGAGGTGGCCGCCTGGCCTCAGCGCACGAGCGAACGACCCGAGCACCTGTGGGAGGACGTCGCGGGGGAGGTTGAACAACGACCACCAGGCCACGATCCCGCCCAGCGACGCGTCGGCGAGATCGAGCTCGGTCGCGGAGCCGACCTCGAACCGGCAGGACGGGTACAACCGCCTCGCGTTCTCGACCATGCGCGGCGAGAGATCCACACCGGTCACGTCGAGCCCGGCCTCGGCGAGATATGCGGTCACTGTTCCGGGCCCGCACCCGACGTCGAGCACCGGGCCGAGGTCCCGCACGGTGTCGACGAATGCATCGACCGATGCCTTCAGCCACGGGCGAGTCCGGACGTCACCGATCCCCGTCTCCACCACCATGCGGACGTAGTTGTCGGCGATCCGGTCGTAGGACTGTCGGACCGCGTCGAGATCTCCCGGGCGATCGATGGGGTCGGCTCGCATGCGCCCACGATAGGACCCGGATACGACACCGCCCCCGGTCCGGAGAACCGGACAGGGGGCAGATCGTGGAGATCCGAGCGACTACGGGGTGTTGAACCAGGCGACGACCGACGGCCACGCCTTCGGGTTCGACTCGCCGTAGCCGATGTAGGCGCCGATGAACGCGCCCACGCCCGCACCGATCCAACCGAAGACGATGAAGCCGATGAGGCCACCGATCAGCGTGTACAAGGGCGTGTTCCCCCGCCAGCCCTTGTTCAGTTCCGCCCACATGATGTCGTAGCGCTGCGCTTTGGTGATCCGCTTGGCGACGTCCTTTCTGGCCACGCCATCGAGGAGCGCACGATGGTCCGGGCTGACGGTCGGGGTCAGAGTGGCCTGCGATCGGTCAGCGCTGACCGCGGCACGCAACGGAACAGTGAACCCGTCGATCTGCCCCGACAGCGGCATCGATGTGGCTGTGCGACCGCGCCCGTCGAGGATCTGGAGCACACCCGCCGGGGTGACCGCGAGGCTTCCGCCGCGCACGTCGACGATCAGGCTCTTGTGGTCGCCGGCGATCGCCGCGGACGCCGTCGGGAGCCCCACCGTCGCCGGTGCTGCATGTGCCGTCGCCACGGGGACGGCTATGAGTACTGCACCCATCATGGCCAGCGCCATGATCCCTGCCCTGAGGTGCTTCATGTGTGAATTCTCTTTCTCACGAGGAACTTCGGCCCGTGCTCGGGCCGCGGTGATCATATCGGAGAAGAGACATGCGCCCGCAATCGTCTCAACAGGCGAATCCTGTGCCGCATGCTGCTGAATCACATTGCAGCACAGATCAATTGAATATAGTGAGCGGGATCACTCCGGGGTCTGGGGCAGCTTGACCTTCGCGGCACCGGGTTTCGCCGGGTTCGACGGGGGCGGGACCACCGGCCCGATGTCTCCGTCGGGTGCCTCGTCGAGGTCGACGATGACCGGGGCGTGATCGCTGGGCTTGCTGCCCTTGCGCGCCTTCCGGTCGATCCACGCTGCTTCGACCCGGCCGGCGGCGAACTCCCCCGCCAGGATCAGGTCGATCCGCATGCCCAGGTCCTTGTGGAACATTCCGGCACGGTAGTCCCAGTAACTGAAGACCCGGTCGTCCGGCCAACGGTCGCGGACGACGTCGCGCAGCCCCAGGGCCGCGAACTCGGCGAGCGCGGCGCGCTCCGGAGGGGTGACGTGCGTGTGCCCGGCGAAGGCGTCGGGATCGAACAGGTCTGCGTCGGCGGGGGCGATGTTCATGTCGCCGCAGAGGAGCGTCGTCGACGGGTCGGCGACCGCCTTCGCGAGAGCGGCGAGCCATTCGAGCTTGTATGTGTAGTGATCGGAGTCGGGGCTGCGACCGTTCGGGACGTAGAGCGAGTGGATGCGCAGACCGCCGCACACCGCGGACACCGCACGGGCCTCGAGCGTCTCCGGCGTCGGATAGCCGGGCATGCCGTCGAAACCGACGCGCACGTCCTCGAGCCCGACCCGTGAGAGCAGCGCGACACCGTTCCACTGGCCCTGCCCCGCGTGCGCAATCTCGTAACCGCGTTCGGCGAGATCGGCGCCGAGAACCTCGTGGAAGGCGTCGTCGGAGAGCTTGGTCTCCTGCAGGCAGACGACGTCTGGGAGTCGTTCGTCGAGCCATGGGAGAAGTCGCGGAATCCGCTGTTTCACCGAGTTCACGTTCCAGGTCGCGACGCGCATGGGCCCACGGTAGTACGACGCACCGACGCCGATCCGACGCGGCATCCGGGCTTTCCTTCGCCGGTGATGTGTGTCACGTTGGTCTCATCGACACTCTCCCGTCCCGTCCCGATCGCACGCCGCATCGCCCTGTCATCGAGCACTCCTGGCGTCGATCCGCGCTGTCCGGGGTACGACCGGAGGACAACACCCCCGCGCGTCTGCACGACATCGGTTCCGCCGACCCTCTGCTCGACGCGGCGCGTCCCGTCCTCGACGACGCGGCGGCCCGTCTCGCCGACACCGATGTGTCCCTGCTCCTCGTCGACCACGAGTGCCGCATGGTGACGCGGGTGGCGTTCGGGACGACCGTCGAACGCAGCCTCGACGCGATCGGCGCGGCGCCCGGGGTGCCGTTCGGCGAGGACATGGTCGGGACCACCGCGCTCGGGACACCCGCGGAAACGCGCGGCGGGGTGATCGTCAACAGTTCCGAGCACTACCTCGAGCAGTTCCGGTCGATCAGCTGCTTCGGGCAGCCGATCATCCATCCCGCGACGCGACGTCTGGCCGGGATCATCTGCATGTCCGAGATCGCCGATCGCATCAACCCGCTCGCGGTGCCGGTCGTCAACGGCATCGTGGCGGACATCGCCGACCGTCTGCTCGACCGGTCGCGGGCGCATCAGCGTCGCGTGCTCGACGCCTTCCAACGCGCCGCCCCGCGCCGGGACGTCGCGGTGGCCGCGATCGGCGACGACCTGCAGCTCACCAATGCCCTGGCCGCCGAACTGCTCTCCCCCACCGACATCGGCGCGCTCCGGGCGATCGCCACCGACCCGGCGCTGCGTGCGACGACGCTGCCGTTGACGCTCGTCTCGGGTGCGGAGGCCGAGATCGCCGTCGAACCGGTGGCCGGCACCCGCGGGGCCGCGCTGTTCCGCTTCCGCCCCCTCCTCACGCCGACACCGACCCGCTCGGCCCCGGTTCGGACGTCGTCGACGACCATCGCCGTGTCCGGTGAGCCCGGTACCGGACGCACGACGCTGGCCCTCGAGCTGGCGGCAGAGACCTCGGACCCCGAGGCGGTCGACACCGAGGCAGTCGACACCGAGTGCGCAGCAGTCGTGGTCGACGTCGCCGACCAGCTGATCAACGGCCGGCAGGTGGACGTCATCGCCGACCTCGGGCGGGCCAGATCGTCGGGCGTCCCACTGGTTGTCGACGGCGTGGACCTGCTCGACGACCGGTCGATCGCGCTGCTCACCCGCGCCACCGCGTCGACGCCGGCGGCGTCTCCCCTGATCCTCGTCAGCGGTCCTCGCGCGCAGGCGTCACCCGCGGTCGCCGCCCTGCTCGGTCGCTGCGCGAGACGCGTCGATCCCGCGCCCCTTCGCCACCGCAGCTCGGAACTCGCGGCCATCACGAGCGGCGCCCTCGGTGATGTCGATCCGGAACTCACCCTGTCCGGACCGGCGACCGACGCCCTGCTCAGCCAGGACTGGCCGGGCAACTTCACCGAGCTGATCGCGGTCCTGCGTGACGCCGCGGCTGCGTGCCGGACTCGGACGGCACGCGTGATCGAGGCGGCCGATCTGCCGTCCGGTTACCGCACGACCAGTCGGGCAGCCCATCTCTCGGGACGGGAGCAGGCCGAGCGCGCCGCCATCGTCGATGCTCTCGACCGAGCCGGCGGCAACAAGGTCCACGCCGCACGGGACCTCGGGATCAGTCGCACCACGCTGTACGCACGGATGCGAGCACTCGGCATCTAGGCGACGGCCGAACGTCAGTCGACGAGCGGGTCGGCCAGGGTCTGCCGGGCGAGCGCGGCGATGAGGTCGGTCTGCGTGACGATGCCGACCAACAGGTCCCCGTCGAGCACGGGCACGGCGTCGCAATCGCTGCCGGCGAGCATCGGGAGCACCGCGGTCACCGGAGCGTCCGGCGACGCGATCGGCAAGGTCGTGTCCATGACGTCGGCTGCGGTGAGAACGCTGCCGTCCCGGCGCAGCAACCGACCGAACATCCGGTCCGGACCGCGTCGTGCCGCACCCCCGCGTAGCCGGGAGACGAGATGGATCTGGAAGACGACCCCCAGGAACCGGCCGCCGCGCGTCACCACGGGTAGCGAGGTGAACCGGTGGGTGTCGAACATCTGGGCCAGTTCGGTGAGGGTCGAGTCCGGGCCCACCGTCACGAGGTCCCGGGACATGACGTCACCGGCGACGAGCGGGTCGGCGCGATGTCCGGCGACCTGCAGTTCGGCAGCCCCGATGAGACGCGCGAGGTCGGCGACCCCGAGGTTGAGGGACTGGCTGTACCGGTCGAGGATGTCGGTCAACTCGGCCTCGTCCAGCCCGATCCGCGCGGTGGCCGAGGACTCGTCGTCGAACCGGCGAGCCGGGTACCGGCGCCCGGTCAGGCGTGCGTACACCGCCGCGAGCGCAACCAGCGCGATCGTCCCGACGGCAACGGGAGCCAGGGCGAACCGGAACCCGAGGGCGTGGACCAGGTCCGGGCTGAGTCCGGCGGTCATCGCGACCGCACCTCCGGGTGGATGCACTGCGCGACAGAGCACCATGGCCAGCACCGCCGCACCGACCGCGAGCGGGACCCGCAGCTGACTCGGCGAGACCAGCAGGGTCACCGCGACGCCGGCGAACGCCGACACGGTGTTGCCGACCACTGCCGACCACGGTTGGGCCAGCGGACTGTTGGGCGCAGCGAAGAGCAGGACCGCCGACGCCCCGAACGGCGCAATCAGGAAAAGGCCCGTCGTCAGGTCGACTCCGGACGTGGCGAGCACGAGGCCGACCAGTCCGAGGCCCAGGGCCGAACCGACCCCGGCACGCACCGCCTCGCGGGGCGACACCGACGCCCCCGACGGACCCCACGCCTGCAGCACACCGCGGAGACGATCGGCCATGCGCGCTGCCATCGGGTCCCTCTCTGCGTGAACGGGCGGCCATCGCCGCCCCCGGACACGCTAGCGACGTCGCGCCGCGCACTTTCCTCGACCTCCTGTTCACGGCAGCCGTTCAGGACAAACCGGAGGTGTTCAGTTTCTGGACACGGCAACCACCCCGATAGGTGGCAGAAATGAGTCAGGTCACAGCTATGACCCAGATCACGCCTGACCGTCTCATCTCGATCCGCTCGATCCGCCCCCGACGTCGAGCGCTTCACCAGGAGGTTTTCATGACCGCAGTCGCCACCGAACTGCTACCGAAGGTCCGCGACTTCATCGGCTCCGACCGTCCGATGCTGATCGGCGGTGAGTGGGTGTGGTCGGCGTCGGGCCGCACGTTCGAGACCCTCGACCCCGCGACCGCCCGTCCCCTCACCTCGGTCGCCCACGGCGACGCCACCGACATCGACCGCGCGGTCCGCGCCGCCCGCGAGGCCTTCGACTCCGGCCCGTGGACGCGGGTGAAGCCGAACGAACGCGAACGGCTGTTGTGGCGCGTCGGCGATCTGCTCACCGAACGGGCAGCCGAGTTCGGTCAGCTCGAAGCACTCGACAACGGCAAGGCCGCGACCATCGCCGCTGCCGTGGACACCGCCTGGTCCGCCGACATCTTCCGCTACAACGCCGGCCTCGCCACCAAGATCACCGGTTCGACGGTCGACGTCTCGATGCCGTTCGTGCCGGGCGGCGAGTTCCACGCCTACACCCTCCGCGAGCCGGTCGGGGTGTGCGGGCTGATCGTCCCGTGGAACTTCCCGCTGCTGATGGCCGCCTTCAAGCTGGCACCGGCGCTGGCCGCGGGCAACACCGTCATCCTCAAGCCCGCCGAGCAGACACCGCTCACCGCACTGTTGCTCGGTGAGATCTTCGACGAGGCCGGGTTCCCGCCGGGCGTGGTCAACATCGTCACCGGTTACGGCGAGGCCGGCGCCGCCCTCGCCGCCCACGACGACGTCGACAAGATCGCCTTCACCGGCTCCACCGAGGTCGGCAAGAAGATCGTCGAGGCGGCCAAGGGCAACCTCAAGAAGGTGTCGCTCGAACTCGGCGGCAAGAGCCCCAACATCGTCTTCGCCGACGCCGACTTCGAGAAGGCCGTCGCCGGCTCGGTGGCCGCCTGGATGTTCAACCACGGCCAGTGCTGCGTCGCCGGCACCCGACTCTTCGTCGAACGCCCCATCTTCGACGACTTCACCGCGGCGGTCGCCGAAGCGGCATCCCAGGCGAAGATCGGGCCGGGCCTCGATCCCGCCACCGAACTCGGTCCGCTGGTCAGTCAGGAACAGTTCGACCGCGTGTCCGGCTATCTCGCGGCCGGTATCGCCGACGGAGCCCGTGCGCTGACCGGCGGAAAGCGTTGGGGCGACGAGGGATTCTTCATCGAACCGACGGTGTTCGTCGACGTCGAGCCGGACTTCTCCATCGTGCGGGAGGAGATCTTCGGACCGGTCGTCGCCGCACTGCCCTTCGACGCCGACACCGGGGTCGCGGCCGCCGCGAACGACTCCATCTACGGCCTCGCCGCGGGCATCTGGACCACCGACTTGTCGAAGGCCCATCGGACCGCCCGGCAGATCAAGGCCGGTTCGGTCTGGGTCAACCAGTACAACGGCTTCGACACCGCGATGCCCTTCGGCGGTTACAAGCAGTCGGGCTGGGGCCGCGAACTCGGTTCCTCGGCCATCGACCTCTACACGCAGACGAAGGCCGTGAACATCGCGCTGTGACCGGCCGTCCCGCTTACCTCCAGAGTTTCCCCCAAGTGCAAAGGAGCACAACATGACACTGACCACCAAGGCCGCTGTTCTCACCGCCCCCGGAAAGCCCTTCGAGATCGTCGAACTCGACCTCGACGAGCCCCGCGAGGGTGAGGTTCTGATCAAGTACACCGCTGCCGGTCTGTGCCACTCCGACCTCCACCTCACCGACGGCGACCTGCCGCCGCGCTATCCGATCGTGGGTGGTCACGAGGGCTCCGGGATCATCGAGGCCGTCGGCCCCGGCGTGACCAAGGTGCAGCCGGGCGACCACGTCGTGTGCAGCTTCATCCCCAACTGCGGCACCTGCCGGTACTGCTCGACGGGACGACAGAACCTGTGCGACATGGGCGCGACCATCCTCGAGGGATCGATGCCCGACGGCACCTTCCGATTCCATTCGGGCAAGGACGATTTCGGTGCGATGTGCATGCTGGGCACCTTCTCCGAGCGGGCCACCATCTCCCAGCACTCGGTGGTGAAGGTCGACGACTGGCTGCCGCTGGACAAGGCCGTGCTCGTCGGCTGCGGTGTGCCGTCCGGCTGGGGCACCTCGGTGTACGCCGGCGGTGTGCGTGCCGGTGACACCGTGGTGATCTACGGCATCGGTGGTCTCGGCATCAACGCCGTCCAGGGCGCGGTGTCGGCGGGTGCCAAGTTCGTCGTGGTCGTCGATCCGGTCGCCATGAAGCGCGACGCCGCACTGAAGTTCGGTGCGACACATGCTTTTGCCGACGCGCAGGAGGCGGCCGCCAAGGTCAACGAGCTCACCTGGGGACAGGGCGCCGACCAGGCACTCATCCTGGTGGGCACGGTCGACGAGGAGGTCGTGTCGAACGCGACGGCCGTCGTCGGCAAGGGTGGCACGGTGGTCATCACCGGGCTCGCCGATCCCGCCAAGCTCACCGTGCACGTGTCGGGCACCGACCTGACGCTGAACCAGAAGACGATCAAGGGCAGCCTGTTCGGCTCGGCCAACCCGCAGTACGACATCGTCAAGCTGCTGCGTCTCTACGATCAGGGTCAGCTCAAGCTCGACGAGTTGGTCACCACGACCTACACCCTCGACCAGGTCAACGAGGGCTACCAGGACCTCCGTGACGGAAAGAACCTGCGCGGGGTCATCATCCACGGCGAATGAGCCGATGACCGGAACACGCGAACAGCTCGTCGGCGGGTCACTCGCCGGCGAGCTGTTCGTCTGTACGAGAAGTGCCGGCGGGCCCGGCGATCGCCTCGCGCATGCGCTGCACCGATGCGATGGTCCGTCGGGCCTGCCGGGCCGGTGAGACGTCGGCGGGCTCCGTCGCATGGACGGTGTTCTCGACCTTGACGTCTTTCGTCAGCTTGCCGATCGTCGACGCCCCGGCACCGCCGTGTTCGATCGCCGACACCGTCGCGTCGGCGGCACCCCGGAGTTCGTCGACGAGATCCTGTTCGCTCTCCGGGTCGACTCGATCGCTGCTCCCGGTGTGGTCGGCGGACCGCGTCAGACCGATCGCCGACCACGCGAGTCCCCTTGCCTCGCGTGTCGTCTCGTGGAGGTGCGGCCGCAGACGACGCAACATCGATCGGTGGAACCGGCTGAGCGAGAACACCGCAGACGTCGCGGTGTCGAGCATCGCGGCCTCGGCCCCGTCGAGCACCCGTACGGCGGCCAGCGCCGCGTCGGAATCGGCCTCCCCCGGCCGGTTCTCGCCTCTGCGCAACGCGACGGAGGCCATCTCGACGAGGGCGTCGAAGTACGCCCGGAGCTTGGTGTCGAGGACGGGTGAGGTCGGCGTGCTCAAGATGAGGAAGGCCGCGGCCGCGCCGACCAGGGCACCGCAGAGGGTCTCCTCGATACGCCACTCGAGGACATGGCGGTTCAGGACACCGAGCAGGTCGTAGCTGTTGGTGAGGACGATCGTGATGAAGAGGATCGTCCAGGTGTAGGAGATCGCACCGAGATAGAAGGCGAAGAAGACCGCGCAGACCACGATCACGTACTGCACGACGGGGTGTTCGCCGATCATCAGCACGGCGGCGACGCCGATCACCAGCCCGACCGCGGTGCCTTGCACGCGTTTGACGGCCTTGGTGAGAATGGCTCCGCGAGTGGCCATCCCGTTGAAGACCATGAAGGCGCTGAGCACCGCCCAATACCAGCGGCTCGCCGAGATGAGCTCGCCGACGGCGAGTGCCACCGAGCAGGCGACCATGACCTGGAGTGCGAATCGGGTGGTGTCGGGTCTGGGTGCCTTCGTCGTCGGCGTCGGCGCCTCACCGGTCGATGCCGCCCCGGTCGATGTCCGGGGCGTGGTCGACTTCCGGTGTCCGACGGCGATGGAGCGCAGATCGGTCGTCGCCGACACGACGATGCGCAACGTCTCGATGGTCGGGTCCGGTCCGGCGGGCACCTGGGCGGCAGCGTCACCCGGCGACCTCAGTGCGTCTCGAACGTGCGACACCGCCTGGGCGACGGCGGGCTCCGCGCGGTGGTCGGCCACTCGGAAGGCTGCCTGTTCGCTCGACAGATGCAGCATCGAGACCCGGCGCGACAGGGTCGTGTCATCCAGGTCCGTGTAGTGCGCGGCGTCGTAGTTCTTCTGCCATCCGGCGACCGCGCTCGTCGCGGCCGACAGTCGTGTCACCGCCGCCGCCACCCGCTGCGGCCCGGTCTCCGGTTCACTCGCGACCCGGAGCAGGTCGTCGGCGCAGATCTCCACGCTCCGCAGGAGGCGCCCGAGTTCCTCGCCGGGCCGGTCGGGGATCAGCACCAGGCGCACGAAGAGTGCGGTCGCCACGGCGATGACGACGAGGCCGCACAGGACCGGCAACGTGTGCAGGTCGGCCCCCATCACCACGGCGAAGAAGAAGGCGAAGAACCCGAAGAAGCCGAGCGCACTCCCCCGCGGCCCGTAGCGCGTCGTCCAGGCGGCGAGACCGGCGATCGCGACGAAGGCGACCGCCCGTGCGGCGGGCCACGGATGCAACAGGGACGCGAGGAGTGCCGCCGCGAAGCCGGGGACGAGCAGCGCGACGGTCGTGACGATCCGGGCCCGCGCGGTCGTGTCCTTGACCGCACCGACCGTTGCCCACAGCGACAGGAAGCCGGCCGACAGTTCCGCCGCGACCGGGATACTCACCACCGACCGGATCGCGAGGACCACCAGTGCACCGATGGCGACGGCCGACGCACCGCGCGCGGCCTTGACCAACCTCGCCGCACCCGGATCGTGCGTCGTCAGCAGTGCGGTCAGTGCGAAGGGCGGCGCCATGAGAGGAATCTTCTCATCGCCGCGTGGGATCGCAGGACGGCGGCGACGCATGTTCGTGCCACCGACGGCGGGGTGCACGCGCGGCGCGTGATCCCGGTGCTTCAATCAGCGTGTGACAGCGACCTGGTGGATTCGTGTTCTCCGCATCGTCTTCGCGGCTCTCGGTGCCGCCGCCCTGATCTATCAGGTCGCGGTGCGGTGGGGCGATGCCGACTTCTCGCTCGGGAACTTCTTCGGCTACTTCACGGTGCTCAGCAACATCGCCGCCGCGGTGGTCCTGCTCGTCGGCGGACTGCTCGCCCCGACCGGGCCGGTGTGGGAGTGGGTGCGCGGGGCGGTGACCACCTGCATGGTGATCACCGGCATCGTCTACGCGCTGCTGCTCAGCGGGGTCGACGTCGACGTCACCTACAGCTGGGTGAACGACGTGCTCCACCGCATCATCCCGCTCGTGATGCTGGTGGACTGGGCTCTGGTGCGCGCCAAGCGGCTTCCCGAACGCAGTTGGCTGACCTGGCTGGCCATCCCGCTGGTGTACGGCATCTACTCGCTGATCCGCGGCCCCATCGTCGACTGGTACCCGTACCCGTTCCTCGACCCGCGCGAGCAGGGTTATGTCTCGATGACCATCTCGCTGGTGGTCGTGTTCGTCGGTATGACGCTCATGTCCTTCGGCGTCTACTGGGTCGGGACACGCGGACGGTCACGGGAGGAGACACCGACCTGACCGCCCCCCTCGCCCCCTGAGGTGCGACGAGCGTAGCGAGGAGCCACGAGGGCCTGATGAGACAACGCCCCCGCTCTTCGAGTCAGGCCGTCCCGTCCGCACCCAATGCGACGGCTATCTGTTCGCACCAGGTGTCGACGACCTGCGCACGACGCGCCGAATCGTCGGTCAGGGTGTCGGCCAGGCCGAGTCCGCGCGCGAAGTCGAGGGTCGCCTGGACGAGACGATGCCCCTTTTCGTCGGCCGGCGAGACCCCCATCGCCGCCATCGTGCGCTGATGGGCCGCCCGGGCGAACTTCGCCTCCAGCGGCAGGATCAGGGTGCGCAGAGCGGGGTCGGAGGCGGCGGCCGCCCACACCTGCAGGGCCGCCTTGAATTCCGTTCCGGTGTAGACGTCGACCACGCGTTGGACGGCAGCCAGCACCCGCGCCGGGGTGATCTCCTCGTCCGGCGCGGCTGCCACCCCGAACTTGCTGTCCGCGGCCGTCGTGAGGTCGTCGAAGACCTGCTCGAGTGCAGCGGTGATGAGCGACTCCCGCGTCGGGAAGTGGTGCTGCGCAGCGCCTCGTGAGACGCCGGCGCGTTCGGCGACCGCGGCGACGGTGGCCGCCGCCCAGCCGTCCGCCGCGAGCGCGTCGATCGTCGCCCGCAGCAGACGCTCACGCGTCAGGCGTGAGCGTTCCTGCTGCGGTTCACGACGATTCGACGACACTCGCGCGGACACCATCGGTGCTACCTCAGTACGACTTCGGGAGGCCGAGGCTGGCCTGCGCGACGAAGTTGAGGATCATCTCGCGGCTCACCGGTGCCACGCGGGCGATGCGGACGAGGCTCAGCATCGGCGCGATGCCGTATTCGGTGGTCAGCCCGTTGCCGCCCATCGAGTGCACGGCCTGGTCGACGAGCTTCACCGCGGCCTCGGCGGCGGCGTACTTCGCCATGTTCGCCGGTTCGGCGGCACCCCAGTCGTCGCCCGCGTCGTACATCGTCGCGGCCTTCTGCATCATGAGCTTGGCCATCTCGAGCTCGATCTTGCCCTGCGCCAACGGATGTGCGATGGCCTGGTGCGCGCCGATCGGCGCCTTCCACACGGTGCGCTCCTTGACGTACGACACGGCCTTGTCGAGCGCGAAGCGTGCCATGCCGACGGCCGACGCCGCGGCCATGATCCGTTCCGGGTTCAGGCCGGCGAACAGCTGGCTGAGTGCCGCGTCCTCGTCTCCGACGAGCGCGTCGGCGGGCAGCCGGACGTCGTCGAGGAAGAGCTGGAACTGCTTCTCCGGGTTCTGCAGTTCCATGTCGATCATGGTGTAGGAGAAGTTCTCCGCGTCGGTCGGCACGATGAACAGCGCCGGCTTCAGCTTGCCGGTCTTGGCGTCTTCGGTGCGGGCCACGATGAGGACGGCCTGCGCCTGGTCGACGCCGGAGATGTAGACCTTCTGACCGGACAGCAGCCAGTCCGAACCGTCACGACGGGCGGTGGTGGTGATGTTGTGCGAGTTCGATCCGGCGTCGGGTTCGGTGATGCCGAACGCCATGGTGATCGAGCCGTCCGCGAGGCCCGGCAGCCACCGCTGCTTCTGCTCGTCGGTACCGAAACGTGCGATCACGTTGCCGCAGATGGCCGGCGAGACCACCAGCATCAGCAGGCCGGTACCGGAGGCGGCGATCTCCTCCATGACGATCGCGAGCTCGTACATGCCGGCACCGCCGCCGCCGTATTCCTCGGGGAGGTTGACGCCGATGAAGCCGAGCTTGCCCGCCTCCTGCCAGAGCTCATCGGTCTTGCGTCCCTCACGGGCGCATTCCCGGAAGTACTCCTGGCCGTACTTCGCGGCCAGACCGGCGACCGCGGAACGCAGTGCGGCGCGCTCCGGGGTCTCGACGAACGGGTTCTCCAAGGCTGTCATCGCGTCTTTTCCTCTGTGTCGGTTCGGGTTCGGATGTTGGCGTCGGCTCAGGCGTGGAAGCCGAGTCGCTTGGCCGCCAGACCGTTGAGAATCTCGGTGGTGCCGCCGCCGATGCCGATGATGCGCATGTCGCGGTACTGGCGCTCGACCTCGGTGCCGGTCATGTAACCGAGGCCACCGTGGAGTTGAACGGCCTTGTTGGCCACCCATTCTCCGGCTTCGACCGCGGTGTTCTTGGCGAAGCACACCTCGGCGATGAGGTCGTCGTGCGAGGTCACCTTCCGCTCGACCACGGCACGCGTGTAGACGCGGGCGATGTCGATACGACGCGCCATCTCGGTGAGGGTGTCCTGGACCGACTGACGCGCGATGATCGGCTTGCCGAAGGTCTCGCGGTCGCGGGCCCACTGCACGGTGAGGTCGAGGCATCGCTGGGCGCTGGCGTAGGCCTGGACGGCCAGACCTGAGCGCTCGGTCACGAAAGCCATGGCGATCTGGGCGAATCCGGAGTTCTCCGGGCCGACGAGGTTCTTCACCGGGACGCGTGCGTCGACGAAGGACAGCTCCGCGGTGTCCGAGCAACGCCAGCCCATCTTGTCGAGCTTGCGGGTGACGGTGAACCCGGGGGTGTCCTTGTCGATGACGAGGAGGGAGACGCCACCGGCGCCCGGTCCGCCGGTGCGGACGGCCGCGACGACGAAGTCGGCCCGGACAGCCGAGGTGATGTAGGTCTTCGAGCCGTTGACGACGAAGAAGTCGCCGTCGCGCTCGGCCTTGGTGGTCAGGTGGCCGACGTCGCTGCCGCCGCCGGGCTCGGTGATCGCGAGGGAGCCGATCTTCTCACCGGCGAGGGTCGGGCGGACCCAGCGGTCGATCTGCTCCGGATCGCCGGCGGCGATCAGGTGCGGCAGGGCGATGCCGTGGGTGAACAGGCCGGAGAAGATGCCGCCGGCCGCACCGGCGTAGTGCAGTTCCTCGGCGAGGATCGTCGTGTCGATGATGTCGCCGCCGGAACCGCCGACCTCCTCGGGGATCCCGAGGCCGAACAGGCCGAGCTTGGCGGCTTCGAGGTGCAGCGAACGCGGGATCTCGCCGTCGCGTTCCCAGTCGTCCTGGAAGGGCAGGATGTGCTTCTCGACGAACTTGCGGACCATCGAACGCAGTTCGAGACGTTCCGGCGTGTCCCAGACGTTGGGGCTGGCAATGGGCACCCGAGGCTCCTTAGGTGATGTGACGGTGAGAGGTGGTGTGGATCGAGCAGAGGGTTCGACGCGGTGTTCAGGCGCCGCGCGGTTCGCGGCCGGCTCCCGGAGGGCCGGCGAAACACTGTGCGATGCCGGACCATTCGAGCGCGTCGTGGCCGACGAACTCCAGGTCGAGGTCGGCGACGGCACGTCGCTGGGTGACGAGCTGGCAGAAGTCCAGTGCCGAGCCGCGCACGATGTTCGACGCGTCGTCGGGACCCCAGGTCCACAGCTCACCCGACGGCGAGGTGAGGGCGTAGTGGAACGGTTCGGCCGGCGGGACCTTGCCATTGACGATGTAGGCGAAATCGCGTGTGCGCACGCCGATGT
The DNA here is from genome assembly GCF_054823965.1 of Gordonia sp. GN26. Taxonomy (NCBI): domain Bacteria; kingdom Bacillati; phylum Actinomycetota; class Actinomycetes; order Mycobacteriales; family Gordoniaceae; genus Gordonia; species Gordonia sp. GN26. Next base: position 41,741 of record NZ_JSYC01000012.1, read on the forward strand.
GCGCGACGTGGCGGATGCGGTCGCTGGGCAGCACCGTCACCCCGAGGGCGTCGGCGACGTCGAGACCGTGCGCCCAGGTCTCCATCAGCCGCGCGGTCGCCATGGACGCCGCCGACATCGGCGGGCCGAACCACGGGATCTTCACGCCCTGGGGCACTTCCCGGAGCGCGTCCGCCAGCTTCGCTCGCGCGAGCCGCCAGCCGGCGAGGATCTCCTCCACCGGGGCACCCGCCCCGGCCTCGGCGGCATCGTCGACGTAGGTCTCGGGACTGTTCTGCAGGGCCTCGGTCACCAGCTCGGTGAAGCGGTCGGGATCGGTCGCCGCGATGGCGGCGACCTCGTCGGTCCACGCGAGGTGCGCGATCTGGTGGGCGATGGTCCACCCCGGGGCTGGTGTGGGCGTGGCCCATCCCGCGTCGTCGAGGTCGGCGACCAGCGCATCGAGCTGGTCGGACTCGGCTTCGAGGTCTGCCACGACGCCGTAAACGGCCGCTGCTCGATCGGTCATGCGCCATAGCGTCACACAGGACCGCAGAAGAATCAAGCGTGCTTGATTGTTTCTTCGTCGACGCACAGAAAACCGCCCCTGCGATCCACCCTCAGGAGCGGGTCCGCCGGCGATATGTCGACAGCCTCGCTACAGGGGGTGCAGCTCAGGGGCGGTTTCGGAACGGAGGTGCCCCGCCCTCAGTGGTAGTGGACGTCCAGCGTCGCGCGGCTCAGCAAGACGTCGTCGTATGAGGTCATGGTCGCCTCGAACGAGGAGATCCGACGCCCGGTCTTGATCGGCGTCACCTCGACGGTCACCTCGCTGCCGTCGACCGCCGGCGATCGGTAGAAGCCGATCGCCATGTCACCGATCGAGTACTCCTGCCCCGCCCCGGCATGCAGGTGCCCGGCGAAGGAGCCCGCCTGGCCGACGATCGTCGCGATGACGCCGCCGTGCATGGTGCCGAACATGTTGCCCATCCAGGGGTCGGTGGCGCTGCGGAACCGGATGCCGGCGTCGCGCTCGGCGGCCCCGTCGAGCACCTCCACCGTGCCGTTGAGCATCTCGACCAAAGGTCCGGGATCTCGCTGCTTGGTGGCGATCTCCTCGACCACCGCTCGCCCGGTCAGACCTGCGGGGATGGCGGCCGGGAGCGTCACGCCGTGGTCGTCGTCGCAGCTGGGCATCGCCATCCCGATCTCGGCGGACGGAGTCTGACCCGTCAGGGCACGCCCGACGCGAACATTGCGGGCGGTGCCCACACAACACAGTTGCCCTGCCCCGGAGCGGATCTCGACGTATGTCGAGCCCCAGCCGTCGTCGTGCGCCACCACCTCGGCACGCGCCGCGAGCAGGTCACCGATGTTCGCGCGACCGTGCGTCGACAACGACAACCGCGCCTGCAGCGTGGCGGCCGCCGGGTCGTCGTGGGTGCGATGGAACGGGATGCCGCCGCAGTGATCGAACAGAACGGCGAGCGCGGGCAGCTCGATCAGGCCGCGATGGTCGGCGAACTGCGAGCAGAGCAACTGAGCGGCGCGCACACCCTTACCCTCGACGGCGAGGTCGCCGAGATGGAAGGCGGACAGCGGGTCGTGCGGCCCCGGGTTCGGTGACTCGGCGGGATACGGATCGCTCATACGTCTTCTGTATCAGCAGAGTGCCGCCGACCTCACCTTGAGGAGTCCAACATCACTCCCGTACGCTGTGGATTCGAAGTGTCCAGAGTGACGGGAGATACACATGGGACGCAAGACCATTGCTGGACTCGGAGCCGTTGCGGCATTCGGTGCGATGACGCTGGGCGCTGCGACCGCGCAGGCCGCTCCGGGTGAGCAGGCGCTGAGCGTCGAACAGGTCCCGAACACGGGCATCACCGTCGGCTCGAACGGTGTCAGCGGAGGCTTCCTCGCCTCCATCCTCGCATCCGCGACCGAACCGGGTGTCACCCAGGTTGTACTGAACACGACCCCGACCGAGGCCTGCGCGACCAACCTCAAGGACGCACGCGTCGGCATCAGCTGGACCAACAAGTCCACCGGCCGGTCCGGCAGCGACGTCTTCGACGCCTGCACCGACGCACGCCCGTCGGACGGCGTGGCCCTCGCGACCGGCGCCGGCTCGATCGAGTTCACCACGACGATCATCGGCAAGAACGACCGCACGTTCACCGTCGTGCCCGGAAGCGGCTCGTTCAAGCGCTAGCCAGACAGCCACACCTCTTCGGTCGGGGACGCTTCGGCGTCCCCGACCGAGTTGTTTCCAGGCACCTCCGGCCGTGATGTCCGGGCGTCTCCGACTGTCATGTGCAGGCGTCTCCGACCGTGATGTGCAAGCGTCTCCGACGCGGCGCAGTAGACAATATTTCAGATCTGTACACGCACCTGGTGAACACGTTCTAGATTTGGCCGCATGGCCGAGACAGTGACCCAGCTCCTCCAGGCACGAGCCGACGACGACAACCTGGCGATCACCTACGAGGGACGCCGCTGGACGTGGCGCGAGTACGTCCGCGATGCGGAGAAGACCGCTGCCGCAATACTGTCCGTGGCCGACGCCTCTCGACCGATGCACATCGGCACCCTGCTGGGGAACACCCCGGACATGCTCATCGCCCTCGCGGCCGGAGCCCTCGGCGGCTACGTCACCGCCGGCATCAACAACACCCGACGCGGCGACGGCCTGGCCGCCGACATCCTGCGCGCCGACTGCCAGATCCTGATCACCGACGCCGAACACCGCCCCCTTCTCGAGGGCCTGGAACTCCCCGGCGTGACGGTCCTGGACACCTCGACCTCCCAGTGGACCGACCTCATCGCCGGGGCGGGTGACCTCACCCCGCACTCCGTGCCGGGAGCGATGGACACGTTCATGCTGATCTTCACCTCGGGCACCAGCGGCAACCCCAAGCCGGTTCAGTTCGCGCACATGATGATCCCGTTCGCCGGCCCCGTCCTCGCCGACAAGTACGACATCGGACCCGGCGACGTCTGCTACCTGTCGATGCCGCTGTTCCACAGCGCCGCGCTGATGGGTGGTTATTGCGTCGCACTGTGCGGCGGTGCCGCGATCGCACCGGCCAAGTTCTCCGCGTCGACCTTCCTCGACGACATCCGCCGCTACAACGCGACGTACATGAACTACGTCGGCAAGCCTCTCGCCTACATCCTCGCCACCGAGGAGAAGCCCGACGATGCCGACAATCCCCTGCGCGTCGCGTTCGGCAACGAGGCCACCGACCGGGACATCGACGAGTTCTCGCGCCGCTTCGGCTGCACGGTCTGGGACGGGTTCGGCTCCACCGAGCTCGCGATCATCATCACCCGCGAACCGGGCACCCCGCACGGTTCGATCGGCCGCGGCTTCCCCAACGTAGCGGTCTACGACTCCTCCACGATCACCGAGTGTCCCGCAGCCGAATTCGACGACACCGGAGCACTTCGCAACCCAGACGAGGCGATCGGTGAGCTGGTGAACGTCGAGGGCGGCGGGATGTTCATGGGGTACTACAACGACTCCGCTGCCACCAACGAGCGTCTGCGTCACGGGATGTACTGGTCCGGCGACCTCGCCTACAAGGACGCCGACGGGTGGATCTACCTGGCCGGCCGGACCGGCGACTGGATGCGGGTCGACGGCGAGAACCTCGCCGCCGGGCCGATCGAGCGAATACTTCTGCGGGTGCCCGAGATCAACCGCGTCGCGGTGTACGCGGTGCCCGACGAACACGTGGGTGACGCCGTGATGGCCGCCGTCGTACTCCAGGACGGCGTCGAACTGAGTCCGGAGTCCTTCGCCGAACAGCTTGCCGCGCAGGCGGACCTGTCCCCGAAGGCCTGGCCGCGGTACGTCCGGATCGCCGACGACCTGCCCACCACCGCCACCAACAAGATCCTCAAGCGCACCCTGAAGCAGGAAGGTGCGACCGCCGGCGACGGCACCCTCTGGGTGCGCGAGGCGCGGTCGCAGGAATACCGCGAGGCCGTCAGCGCGAGCGCCTGAGTACATGGATCAGCTCACCGAGCTCGGGTACTACGCACTGTCCCGCCACCCGGTCGCCCCGCGCGAGCTCGCCGGCGAGGCCCGGTTCGCCGACGAGATCGGACTCGGGACGGCCTTCGTGTCAGAACGGTTCAACGTCAAAGACGCGGCCACCCTGTGCGGCGCCCTCGCCGGAGCCACCGAGAACCTCGGGATCGCCACGGCGGCAACCAACCACAACACCCGGCACCCCATCGTCACCGCGACGATGGGCGCCACCCTGGCCGAGGTGTCCGGCGGCCGTTTCGCTCTCGGACTCGGACGCGGGATCACCCCGCAATGGCAGATCCTCGGCGTCCCGCTCGTCACCGGCGCGGCGCTACGCGGCATCACCGGGCTGCTCCGCAGGCTGTGGGCCGGCGAGATGGTCGTCGGCCACGACGGGCCCGTCGGCTCGTACCCGTTTCTCAGCCTCGGGGTGACCCTGGACTCCCCTCCGCCGATCCTGCTCGTGACGATGAGTCCGAGGACACTCGAGCTGGCCGGCGAGATCGCCGACGGCGTGGTGCTGCACACGTACTTCAGCGCCGACGCCACCCGGCGGGCCGTCGCGCATGTGCGCGATGCAGCCGAACGTGCCGGCCGCGATCCGGCGTCGATCCGGATCTGGTCGGTGGTGGCGACGGTGTCCGACGATCTGGACCCGGCCGACCGGATGCGCCGCTTGTACGGGCGCCTCGCGACCTACCTGCAGGGTTACCCCGATCAGCTCATGGGCGCCAACCAGTGGGACCCCGCAGACCTCGAACGCGTTCGCGCGACAACCGCTTTCACCGGTGCTCGCGGGCCGATCGATGCCACCGCCACCGACGACGAACTCGCCGAGCTGGCCGAGACCATCCCCGAGGCGTGGGTCGCCGACTCCGCGACCGGGTCGCCGTCGGACTGCGCGAAGACGATCGCCGAACAGTTCGACCTCGGCGTCGACTCGGTGATCCTGCATGGCGCGACGCCGACCGAACTGGCGCCGGTGGTCGCGGCGTACCGCGACATTCGCCCCGACCGCGCGGTCGGACTACCGGTCAACCCCGGAAGGATGCCCTCGTGACGGAAACCCTCGAGATACCCACGAGCGTCGAACAACTCACGGCGACGTGGCTGACGGATTTCCTCGGCGAGAACGGCCACGACGCGTCGATCACCGCGGTCACCGCCGAGGCCGTCGGGACCGGGCAGATGGCCGGCTCGTATCGGCTGACACTCGAACACTCCGGCCCGGCGGACCTGCCCGGCACCATGGTCGCGAAGCTGGCCACCGGTGCGCCCGAGCAGCGGGAGTTCGGGTCGGGGGTGTTCCGCAACGAGGTCCGGTTCTACCGTGACCTCGCGTCCGGCTTCACAGTCCCGATGCCGCGGTGTTACGCCGCCACGATCTCCGACCCCGGCACCGAGTTCGTACTCCTGCTCGAGGACATGGGCGAGGCCGTCCAGGGCGATCAGATCCTCGGATGCACACCCGCGCAGGCGGAATCGGTCGCCGTGGCGGCTGCCGGTCTGCACGCACCGCGCTGGAACGACGCCGCGCTGCTGGAGGAGATGCCGCTGCCCGGTGCCGCCGAACGCGAGATGATGGAGTCGATCCTCGAGCCGATGGCCGATGTCTACCGCGACCGCTTCTCCCCCGACGCGCAGAGTTCGGCGGCCATCGACTGGCTCGTCCGGGAAGCCGGCGACTGGCTCGTCGCACCGCTGCGGAACACCGCACTCATCCACGGCGACCTCCGTGTGGACAACGTGCTGTTCGGCCCGTCCGGCGAGGTGACGGTGATCGACTGGCAGACCATCACCACCGGTAACCCCTTGCGCGACATCGCCTTTCTGCTCAGTACCAGCTTGACCACCGAGGATCGTCGTAAACACGAGCGTGGCATCGTCGCGTCGTATCACCGTGCGGTGATCACCGAGGGCGTGACCGATTACACGCTCGACGAATGCTGGGCCGACTACGTAGCCAACCTGATCCAGGCGCCGCTGATCATCGTCTTCGGTTCGGCCGCCGCGCAACCCACCGAGCGCGGCACGGCGATGTTCGACGCGATGCTGTCCCGCAGCGCAGCCGCGATCGAGGACCTCGTACCGGGCGGTCTGGCCGGGCGATGAAGCTCGTCATCGGCGGCAACGGTTTCCTCGGTTCGCGACTGGTTCAGCAGCTCGTCGAGAACGGCGACGATGTTCGCGTCCTCACGCGCGAGACCAGCGATCTCCGCACCCTGTCCGGCCTCGACGTCGACCACGTCACCGGCGACCTCTTCGACGCCGCCTCGGTGCGCACGGCGATGAACGGTTGTGACGTGGTGTTCCACTGCGCCGTCGATACCCGTGCGTGGCTGCGGGACGCGGCACCGCTGTACCGCACCAACGTCGACGCCCTGCGGGCGGTGCTCGACGTCGCCGCCGGTCAGCCGTTGCGCAAGTTCGTGTTCACCAGCACCGCCGCCACCATCGGGCGGGTGCGGGGGCGCCGGGCCACCGAGGACGACGCCTTCAACTGGTCGGACCACGCACCCGAGTACGTGAAGAGCCGTGTCGCCGCCGAGGACCTACTGCTCGACCGCGCCCGCAACGGGGTGGTGCCGGGGGTCGCGATGTGCGTCGCCAACACATACGGTCCCGGCGACTGGCAACCCACTCCCCATGGTTCCTTCGTCGCCGGTGCGGCACTCGGCAGGCTGCCGTTCACCATTCGCGGCTGCCGAGCCGAGTCGGTGGGCATCGACGACGCGGCGCGCGCACTCGTCCTGGCGGCCGAGCGGGGTGAGGTGGGCGAGCGCTACATCGTCGCCGAGCGGTCCATCGACACCGGCGAGATCGTGGAGATCGCCGCCCGCACCGCCGGCCGGGAACCTCCCCGGCTCGTACTCAACCGGGCGGCGCTCTACGCAGCCGGTGCGGTCGGCTCGGCGCGGGCCGCCATCACCCGCAAGCCTGTCCAGCTGACCGTGCCGTCGGTGCGGCTGATGCACTTCATGTCCGAGATGGACCACGGCAAGGCCGAGCGCGATCTGGGCTGGCACCCGCGGCCCGTCACCGAGGCGGTCGCCGAAGGTGCACGGTTCTGGCTGGAGCGTAAGCGACCTGCACCTTCTGCTGGTTGAGTAGGTCCGAGCCGCCAGGCGAGGACCGTATCGAAACCAGTTGCCGAAGATCTTCTGCGCGCCAGTTGGTTTCGATACGCCTCGTCGCAAGCTCCTCGGCTACTCGACCAGCAGGATACTCAGCCGAGCAACTCCGCCAGCTCGCCGAGGCTGTACGGCGAGGTGTCCTGGTGATCCCGGTAGGCGATGAAACTCGCCTGCTGTTCCTCGTACCGGCCGATGAAACCGCCTGCGGCAGAGAAGATGTTGCCGGTGAGGTGGTCGGCGGCGTCACTGGCGAGGAACACGTACAGCGGGGCCACGTACTCGGGCGGCGCCGGGTCCAATGCGGCCTCTCGGGTCAGGTCGTCGAGAATTCCCCGACGATGCAGGGCCTCGATGTGGGCGACGTAATCCGCTCCGGTCGACAGTCGCGACTTGGCGCCGGGCATCACGACGTTGACCCGGACGCGGTGTTCGGCGAGGTCCGCGGCGGCGGCGAGGGCCAGCGCGTTGACGCCACCCTTCGCTGCGGGATAGCCACTGCCGCCGAACATCCCGAGCGATGCGGCCGAGCCGGTGAGCACGATCGACCCCGAACCCTGCTCGACGAAGACCCGTCCCGCGGCCTGGAGCAGGTGGAACGCCGACATGAGGTGTGCGTCCAGCTGCGTCCGGAACTCGTCAGGGGTGATGCTGAGCACCGTCGACCCGGCGGGTTCGGCGATGCCGGCGCAGTTGACGGCGATGTCGAGTGCGCCGAACTCGGCGAGGGCGGCATCGACCATCTGCTGGGCGACGCCGTCGTCGCCGGCCGAGCCCCGGATGCCGACGGCCTGTCCCCCGCCGCCGCGGATCTCCGCGACGGTCTCCTCGAGCGCATCTGCATCGCGCCCGTTGACGACGACCGAAACCCCCTGACCTACCAGCGCATACGCCACCGCGAGGCCGATGCCGCGGGTGGCGCCCGCGATCACGGCGACCCGGCCGCCCAGTCCGGCAGCCCCGGGGGACCAGCCGCCGTTCGGATTCACGCCGAGCTGCCGACCGGCGTGATCGGGATCGAACGGCCTCGGTCGACGAACTCGAAACTCGCGCCGCCGCTGAACCGGGCGACGGCCACCTCGCCGCTCTCCTTCTGCGCGGTGTCCGACGTGACGATGCGGATCTCGAGCGCATCGTCGGTCTCGACGGCACCCTCCACGCTCAGGTACTGGCTGACTCCGGTGGCGGCAGCCTGCAGCGGTTCCAAGTGGTCCGGTGTGAGGATCGACAGCCACCCGCCGTCGGTCATCGCGTCGGACTCACGGGGCAACCGTACGACGACGGTGTCGCCGTCGGCCGTTGCGGTCAGACCGGTGTACTGCGCCGGCCCGAAGCACGGATGCAGGGCCAGGACCTGCGCCAGGCCTTCGGCGTCGGTGGACAGATCGAGGGCAGCGCGAATACGGTCCGCCGCGAGTCCGGCGATCCCGATCAGCTGCTTACGGAAGATCTCGACGACCTGCTCTTCGCTCTCGGCATACCGCCGCAGGCTGATCAGGAAGCCGAGAGACAGCAGCTGATGTTGCAGCGCAACCTCTTCGGCGATCCGCACCAGTGCCGACGTCGACCACTCCGCGAACTGCAGATCCTCGACGAGTGGGCCTCGGTAGTCGACCCAGCCGTCGGTCGCCGACGCGTCGATCGCGGACAGTTCGATCTGGCCGGCGCGCGTCCCGAACATCTCCTCCGCGTCCGGCGGAAGCGGCAGCTCCTCGCGGTCCGGTTCGATGGTGACCGTCCACTCGCAGTGCGGTGTCCGATCGACGGGGCGTCGAGGCGGCCGATGTACCGGTCGGATTCGCGCTCGGCGGTTGGTCGCGATGGCGGTCGCGTCGAAGGTCGGGTCCTCGATGTCATGGCACATCGTCGTGACGTAGTCGTCACCGAGCGGTTCGACGTCGAGCAGGGCGCCGCAATGATCGAGGACGAACGAGCCGTGGTACTTGTCGTCGACCCGGTACCGGAAGTCCATGAACTGCGGCGGTGCACCGATGTCGAGCTGGAGACACTTGAACATGTCCTCGACTCCGTCGCCGTCGACGCCGAACACGGTCCGGACGCGGCTCGTGTAGACCGGGCTCGCGGCCATCCATTCCTCGATCGCGATCCGGCCCATGACGTCCCGCCCGAAAGCGCTGATGAGGTGCGCCATTCCGCTGCGGTCGATCATCTGACCGGACAGCAGGAGTTCGGGGACCAGGACGGCGAGCTGTTCCTGACCCAGACCTGGATACGTGGGGGCTGTGGTTGTCATGTCAGGTCACCAGAACGCGACCGGCGCCTTACCGAAGTCGTACCACCCCGGCAGGTTGCCCGGCGCCGCCTTCTCCACCCGCTTGAGCATGCCCGCGCTCATGGCGTTGTTCTGCATCATCTCGATGAACAGTGCAGAGACGTTGCCGTAGTCGAAGAAGTCACGCTGCCAGGAGAACTGGAAGTTGCCACCGTATTTGAACCAGCTGCCCTGGATGCCCTCCAGCGCATAGTGGCTGCCGTCCTCACGGGTGCCCTCGTAGATCTGCTTCCAGAGCCCGATCATGTCGCCGGTCTTCTCGTCGATGACCCATGCCTGATACGGGTACTCCCAGCCCTCGAGACCTTCCATCTCCTGGCCGAGGGCGAGTTCGCGGATCTCCTCGCGACCCACGGCCATGAAGTCCTTCTTCGGGCCGTAGTTCCAGCCGTAGGTGGCATCCTCGGTGTAGAACTCGGCGAGCGGCTTCCAGTCCCCCGCCTTCTCCGCCTCGATGTTGGCGGCGAGCCACCGCTCCTTCATCTCTTCCAGTTCCGCACGGTCAAAAGACATGTGTTCCACCTTCACTCGTCATCTTCGATGAGACGCAACGCTTGCGTCGGGCAGTACTGCACGGCGGCCTCGACCTCGGCTCGCCGGGATTCGTCGGGGTTGGCGTCGAGGATCTCCACGTGGTCCGTCTTCGCGGCGAAGACCTCGGGGGCCTCCAGCTCACACATGCCGTGCCCCTGGCACAGATCCAGATCGACCTCGATGCGCATCAGCGATCCTGACGCTTACGGTAGGCAACGCGGCACGGCTGCTGCAGCTGAACGACCATCTTGGAGTGGTCGTTCCGGTAGGTTTCCGAGGGCTGCAGCATCTCGAACTCGTAGTTCTGGAACAGGACCGAGAAGATCGCCTTGAGCTGCATGATCGCGAACTGCGCACCGACACAACGATGACGACCCGCACCGAACGGAATCCAGGTCCAGCGGTTGACCAGGTCCTCCTGCCGCGGCTTGTCGTACCGGTCGGGGTCGAAGGCACCCGCGTCCGGGAAGTCCTCGGGCAGACGGTTCGAGATCGCCGGCGACACCGCGATCGACTGACCGGCGGCGACCTCGTAGTCCTCGACGTGGAAGTTCTTCTGCACCACGCGCATCAGGATGATCAGCGGCGGGTGGAGTCGAAGTGCCTCTTTGAGCGCGTTCTCGAGCTGCGGCATCTGTCGGGTGTGCGCGAACGTGTACTCAGGACGCTCCCCGTCCGGGGTGTCGCCGTAGATCTCGTCGAGTTCGTCGTAGACCCGCTTCATGTACTCCGGGTTGCGCAGCAACTCGATGAGCGTCCACGCCGCGGTGCCCGACGTCGTGTGGTGGCCGGCGAACATCATCGAGATGAACATGCCGGTGATCGTGTTCGCGTCGAAGCCGACCTGGACCAGGACGTCCATCAGGTCGCGATCTTCCTTGTCCTCGGTCGGATTCGCGATCCGCTCGTCCATCACACCCTGGATGAACTCGACCAGCTCGGCCCGTGCCTCGTCGCGCTTGCGGAAGCTCTCGATGTCGGCGTTGTAGTCGACGTAGGCGATCGGGTCGGTGCCCTTCTCCAGGTCGTGGAAGAGATGGGCGATGTGCCCGTTGAGCCGCTCGCGGAACTTGCGCCCGATGAGGCACGCCGACGAGGTGTACAGCGTGAGTTCGGAGAAGAAGTCGAGGAGATCGATCTCCCCCTCGTCGCCCCACTCGGCGATGATGCGTTCCGCCTCGTTGGGGATCGTCACCGCATGCTGCTTCATGTGGGCGCCCTTGAGGGCGGAGTTGTGGATCGCCTTGGAGCGTTCCTCGGGACTCGCGTCGAACACGACGCCCTCACCGAACACCGGGGTCATGAACGGGTAGGCGGCCGCCTGGTCGAGGTCCTCCTCCGGTGCCCGGAAGAACTCCTCGTTGGCCGCGGCCCCGGACACCAGCACCACCTCGCGGTCGGCGAGCTGGAACAGGCCGACGTCGCCGCATTCCTCGCGGACGCGCCAGAACAGCGAAATCGGGTCGGAGGCGAGTTCGTCGAGATGTCCGTGTTCGCCCTCGCCGCCGGAAACGCGAGGCGGCTTCTTCAGGCCTGATTCGGTGATGGCGGTCATCGATCGGTCCCCTTGTCCTTCGTCGACTGTGGGTCTGCTGTCTTGCCGGAACTCCGGTCGCGGGGGACGGCCCCTTCGGCCTCCACCTCGACCGCGCGCATGTGGGCACCGCGCGGCATGGTGACCATGGCTGCGACGGCGAGCGCGATGTGGTGCGGTTCGAGGAAGTTGCCGTGACGCGCCAGACCGTGCTTGATCCAGTCGTTGAGCATGTCCTCGGTTGTCTTCGGATCGAGGTTCATGCCCATGCCGGTCAGGGTCTGTCCCGGCCGGACCACGCCCGCACGCACGCCGGTGCCCTCGAGTTCGAGCTGGATGGTCGCGACCAGGCCGTCGATGCCCGACTTCGCGGCCACGTAGGCCGACGACCAGGGTCGCGGATGAAGCACCACATCGGAGCCGATGAAGACGAAATCGCCGCGCGCACGGTCGATCATGCCGCCGATGACCGCGCGGTAGATGCGGTAGGCGCCGGTGAGGTGGATGTTGACCTGGTCGGCGAAATGCTCCGGGCTCGTCTCGTAGGAGAGCCCGACCGCGAGGTCTCCGGCGCCGGCGACCACGATCTCGAGTTCACCGAGGGCGGCCTCCGCCTTCGCGACGCAGTCGACGACCGACTGCTCGTCGGTCACGTCGAGCGGCACCGCGACCGCTTCGCCACCCGCCGCGATGATCTTGTCGGCCAGCTCCTGGAGCTTCTCGACGCGTCGGGCTGCGAGGGCAACCGGATGGCCGGCGGCGGCGAGGTGTTCGGCGGTTGCCGCGCCGATACCCGAGGACGCTCCTGCTACGAGGACCGGTCGACGCTCGGGGTGGGGACGAAAAGCCATCAGCGCACCGTCACTTTCACGGGGAGTTCGGCGAAACCGCGCACGTTGACCGAGTGCACCCGGACCGCCCTGTCGATGTCGATGTCGACCGCGCGGATCGACCGGATCACCTCGCCGAGACCGATGTTGGCCTCGAGACGGGCGAGGTGGGCTCCGAGGCAGAAGTGCGCACCGAGGCCGAAGCTCATCAGTGCCTGCCCGTTGTCGCGTCCGATGTCGTACTTGTCGGCGTCCGGACCGAAGACCTCTTCGTCGCGGTTCGCCGAGCCGACGAGGAGGAGCACGCGGTCGCCGGCCGGGATCACGTGATCACCGTAGGGAGCGTCCTCGAGCACGCGACGCACGACGATCTGCGTCGAATTGTCGTAGCGGAGCGTCTCCTCGGTCCACTGCGGGACGGCGAGCTCGGGGTCGGCGAACACCTTGGCCAGCTCGTCGGGATTGCGCCAGCCCCAATACAGGGCGTTGGCAAGGAGTTTGGTGGTCGTCTCGTTGCCCGCGACCACCATCAGCACCATGAAGCCGACGATCTCGTCCTCGGTGAGCTTGATCCTCTCACCGGTCTCGTCGTCGTCGATCTCGGCCTCGATCAGTGCCGAGACCAGATCCTCGCCGGGGTTCTTCCGCCGGTCGGCGATGAGTTCCGAATAGTACTTGTGCAGTTCGATGTACGCGTAGATCGCGGCCTCGGGGATGTCGAGGACGCCGTCCTCGCGGTGGAGTAGCAGATCGGACTGGTGACGCAGGTGTGTGCGGTCGGCCTCGGGGACGCCCAGCAACTCGGAGACCACATCCATCGGCAGGAGCGCGGCGAAGTCGTGGACGTAGTCGAACTCGCCCATGTCGAGGCACTTGCTCCAGTGCTGGTGGGTCAGCGCCGTGATCCGGCCGGTGAGGTCGTTGACCCGGCGCGGCGTGAACCCCTTCGACACCAGCTTGCGGATCCGCATGTGCTTCGGGTCGTCCATGGCGAGGAAGGACATCGACTTGTGGGCGTCGGGTCCGTACGCCGACGGGTCCATCGACACGCCCCAGCTGTTCGAGAACCGTTGCACGTCACGGAATCCCGCGCGGACGTCGGCATGGTTGGCCAGCGCCCAGAAATTCATCTCGGCGTTGTAGTAGACCGGCGACTCCCGGCGGAGCCGCGCGTAGGTCGGATACGGATCCTCGTGAAAGTCGTAGGCATACGGGTCGAAGGGGAGCGCTCGCTCCATCCCCGGCACCGATGTCGTTTCGGTCATCACTTCTCCATCAGTAGATGTGCTGCGGCAACAAGTCTTTCGGAGGTCTGCTCGTAGGTCATGTGGCCCATGCCGGCGTAGACGAGGCCGCCGGAGTAGATCATCTCCAGGGCGTCGAGCAGCGGTCCGGGATTCTCCGGGTCCACCTCCAGCGCGGCTGCGAGGCGTCGGCGGATGAACACACCGATGCGCACGCGGAGGTGCTCGACGTCGGGATCGGTACCCAACAGCGCGACGGTGACCGCGCCACCGAGTTGCCCCTCGCCGGCGACGACCAGCGCGACCTCGCGGAGCACCTGGGCGACCCGCTCCGCGGGCGTCGCAGCGGGGTCGGGTTCGGACACGCCCGCGGACAGCCGACGCCAGAACACCTCGGCCACAAGGTGACTCTTCGACGAGAAGTAGGTGTACGCCGTGGCGGGCGCGACCCCCGCGAGCTTGGCCACCGAGCGCACGGTGAGCCCGTCGAACCCCTCGGCGTTCAACACGTCCACCGCCGCATCCGTGAGTCGCGCGACCGTCTCGGCTTGCTGCTGTGTCAGGCGGCGACGTGTGGATTCCTGGGACACGGGGCTGGACATGTGAGCCACGCTACACTAGGTTTGAACGCGAGTCCAGACACCTGTCCAGATGGAGTTCCAGCTCATGCCCCTTCGCCCCGAATCCGCGTCGGACCTGTTGATCGACGGCAAACTCACCCCCGGAAGCGGTGGTGTCTTCGACGTCGTCAATCCGGCGACCGAGGAGGTCATCGGGCAGGCCGCCGAGGCCACCGCGGCCGACATGGACGCCGCGATCGCCGCCGCCCGCACCGCTTTCGACACCACCGACTGGTCGCGCGACCACGCCTTCCGCGCCCGCTGCCTCCGCCAGCTCCGCGACGCCCTGCTCGCCCATGCCGACGAGTTCCGGGAGCTGACGATCGCCGAGGTCGGTTGTCCGTCGTTCCTCACCCACGGTCCGCAGTTCGAGGGTCCTGTCACCGACCTCGGTTACTTCGCCGACCTCGCCGAGAGTTACGAGTGGACCCGCGATCTCGGCACGGCCAAGCCGATGGGCATCAAGAACCATCGCGAGCTGCGGTCGGAGGCGGTCGGCGTCGTCGGCGCGATCACCCCGTGGAACTTCCCGCACCAGATCAACTTCGCCAAGATCGGGCCTGCCCTCGCCGCCGGATGCACCGTCGTCCTCAAGCCCGCGCCCGACACCCCGTGGTGCGCGGCGCTGGTCGGCAAGGTCGTCGCCGAGGAGACCGACTTCCCGCCCGGCGTGCTCAACATCGTCACCTCGACCGATCACCGGCTCGGTGAGCAGCTCAGCACCGATCCACGCGTCGACCTCGTCTCCTTCACCGGCTCCACCGCGACCGGAAAGAAGGTGATGGCGGCCGCATCGGAGTCGCTGAAGAAGGTGTTCCTCGAGCTGGGCGGCAAGTCCGCGTTCATCGTGCTCGACGATGCCGACATCGGTTCCGCCTGCGCGATGGCGGCTTTCAACGTCGTCACCCACGCCGGCCAGGGGTGCGCGATCACCACCCGACTGGTGGTCCCCCGCACCGCGCTCGACGAGGCGATCACCGCGACCCGCGATGCACTGGCAGGCCTCCCGGCCGGGGACCCGACGAGTTCGGGAACCATCTGCGGGCCGCTGATCTCCGAGCGCCAGCGTCAGCGCGTCGAGTCCTACATCGAACTCGCGAAGCAGGAGGGCGGGACGATCGAGATCGGCGGGGGTCGCCCGAACGACAAGCCCAAGGGCTTCTTCGTCGAACCGACACTCATCTCCGGACTCGACAACTCGGCACGCGTCGCACAGGAGGAGATCTTCGGCCCGGTGCTGGTCATCATCGCCCACGACGGCGACGACGACGCCATCCGTATCGCGAACGACTCCCCCTACGGATTGTCGGGGATGGTCTACGGCACCGATGAGGACCGGATCACCAAGGTGGTCAACGGTGTTCGCACCGGAACCATGGGCGTCAACGGCGGCATCTGGTACTCCGCCGACGTCCCGTTCGGCGGTTACAAACAGTCCGGCATCGGTCGCGAGATGGGCGTCGCCGGATTCGAGGAGTACCTGGAGACCAAGGCCGTCGCCCGGCCCGCCTAGTACCTACACAGAAAGCAGGACAATGAGTTCCAAGCGTTTCGAGAACAAGACCGTCATCGTGACCGGGGCCGCGGGCGGTATCGGTGAGGCCTATGCGCGGGCACTGGCCGCGGAGGGCGCGAACGTCGTGGTCGCCGACCTCGCCGACGACAAGGGCAAGCAGGTCGCCGCCGACATCGGTGGCCTGTACGTCAGCACCGACGTCGCCGACGAGGACTCGGCGAAGGCTCTCGCCCAGGCGACGGTCGACGCCTACGGTTCGATCGACGGCCTGGTCAACAATGCCGCCATCTACGGCGGCATGAAGCTCGACTTCCTCATCACCGTGCCGTGGGACTACTACAAGAAGTTCATGAGCGTGAACCTCGACGGTGCGCTCAACGTGACCCGCGCGGTCTACCCGCACATGACCAACGGCGGCGGCGCGATCGTCAACCAGTCCTCCACCGCCGCATGGCTGTACAGCGGTTTCTACGGTCTGGCGAAGGTCGGTGTCAACGGCCTGACGCAGCAGCTCGCCACCGAGCTCGGCGGGCAGAACATCCGCGTCAACGCCATCGCACCCGGCCCCATCGACACCGAGGCGACACGCACGACCACTCCCAAGGAGATGGTCGCCGACATCGTGAACCGGCTCCCGCTCAAGCGGTTCGGCACACCTGAAGACCTCGTCGGCATGTGCCTGTTCCTGCTGTCCGACGAGGCCGGCTGGATCACGGGGCAGATCTTCAACGTCGACGGTGGGCAGGTCATCCGGTCATGAGCGAGGACACCCCGATCCGCCTGGGGTATGTCGGCCTCGGCAACATCGGTGGCCCGATGGCCGGCAGCCTCGCCGCATGGCCGGGCGGTCTCACCGTGTTCGACCTGTCCGACGAGGCGATCGCGAAGGTCGTCGACAAGGGCGCGAAGGCGGCCGGTTCGCTCGCCGAACTCGCCTCCGGTGCCGACATCATCGGCATCTGCGTTCTGAACGACGAGCAGGTCCGCTCGGTGGTCACCGGTCCCGATGGCCTGCTGTCGACGGCCCGCCCGGGCACCATCA
The DNA here is from genome assembly GCF_054823965.1 of Gordonia sp. GN26. Classification (NCBI taxonomy): domain Bacteria; kingdom Bacillati; phylum Actinomycetota; class Actinomycetes; order Mycobacteriales; family Gordoniaceae; genus Gordonia; species Gordonia sp. GN26. The sequence continues at coordinate 58,503 of NZ_JSYC01000012.1, forward strand.
TCACGGTCCACTCGACCATCGGTCCGGACACCGCGATCGATCTCGCGAGACAGTGTGCAGAACGCGAGGTCATCCTGCTCGACGCCCCGATCTCCGGCGGCGCGATGGGCGCGGCGTCGGGACGGCTGGCGATCATGGTCGGCGGCCCGCGGGAGGCCTACGAGAAGCTGAAGGAACCCTTCCGGCTCACCTCGGACATGCTCGTGCACGCGGGGGCCGAGGTCGGCGCGGGCACCAAGATGAAGCTCGCCCGCAACCTCCTGCATTTCATCTCGTTCACCGCCACCACCGAGGCGGCTCGTCTCGCCGAGGCCGCCGGGCTCGACATCACCAAGCTGGGCAAGGTCGTTCGGCACACCGACGCCATCACCGGCGGTGCCGGCGCGATCATGCTGCGGGAGACCACGGCGACGCTCGACGCCGACGATCCGTGGTACGGCATCTTCACCGGCGTTCGTACACTGGGCGAGAAGGACCTGTCGTTGGCACTCGCACTCGCCGACGACCTCGGCGTCGATCTGCCACTCGGCCAGATCGCACTCCGCGAGCTGGCCCCCGGACTCGGTGTCCCCCATCTCGAAGGAGAAACCGCATGACCCGATCCAACATCTCCGACGAAGCACCCGACGAGGTGCGCAAGCGCGGTCTCAAGCGGATGTCCGAGGTCTACGGCTGGGAGATGAGCGACGGTCCCGGCGACTATTTCGCGCACACCGCCGATCAGGTGTTCGCCAACGTGTGGGCGCGCGAGGGCCTCTCCGACCGGGATCGGCGACTCATCCTGCTCGGCGCTCTCGCAGCGAGCAACAACATCGACGTCGCCGAGATCCAGGCCGGCGCCGCACTCGGCAACGGCGAACTGACGCCTGAGCAGCTCGAGGAGATCAGCCTCTTCCTCTGCTATTACATCGGCTGGCCCCAGGGAACCAAGATGCACTTCATGTTCGGTGAGGTCATCAAGAAGCACCGGAAGCAGAAGTGAACCAACAGATCACGTTTCGACCCCTGACCGACGGCAAGGGCTCCTCACTCCTGAGTGCCTCGCCGCTCCCCGACCTCGCGGCCGCCGGATACACCGACACCGAGTACGCGGCGTCAGGAGTTGCCCGTCGCCTCGTCGGCGACGCCGACGCCCCGCCGGCCGAGTTCACGACCCGGCTCGTCGTCCGACGCCCCGCCGACGCCGCAGCGTTCAACGGCTGCGTCGTCGTGGAGTGGCTGAACGTGAGCAGCGGCAGCGATGCCGCACCGGAGTACTCGTATCTCGCCGCCGAGCTGGTGCGTGCCGGCTACGCCTGGGTGGGGGTGTCGGCACAGTACGTCGGCATCGAGGGCGGCGCCGGATCGGTGGGCGTCGCGACCGGTGAACCCCAGAGCCTCGCCGCCAAGGACCCCGATCGCTATGCCGGACTACATCATCCCGGCGATGCGTACTGCTACGACATCTTCCGTTCGATCGGCATCGCGGTCCGCGGTGACCACTCCGGCGAGACCCCTACCCCGGACCACCCGCTCGCCGGGCTGGCAGTCGGCTCGGTGCTCGCAGTCGGCGAATCCCAGTCCGCGATGGCCCTGACCACCTACGTGAATGCCGTTGCAGGCGATGGAGATTTCGACGGGTTCCTCATCCACAGCCGGGCCGCTGCAGGGTTGCCCGCGGGCGAGGTCGGCACCGGTATCGACGTTAGCACCGTGTTCAGCGGCGAACCCACCACGATCCGGACCGATCTCGACGCACCGGTCCTCGTCGCGCAGACCGAGACCGATGTGCTGACCAACTTCCGCTACCACCTGGTGCGCCAGCCGGACACCGACCGTCTGCGGGTCTGGGAGATCGGCGGTACCTCACACGCCGACCTGCATCAGATCGGCGACTTCGAGGAGTTCCTCGGCTGCCCCGACCCGGTCAACCGGGGCCAGCAGCGCTTCGTGCTGCGCGCCGGACTCCGCCACCTCCGCGCCTGGGCCGACGGCGGGGACCCGCCACCGTCCGCCGACCCGTTGCGTCTGCGAGGTGTGACGACTCCCGAACCCGAGTTCGAGGTCGACGACATCGGCAACGTCCTCGGCGGCGTCCGCACCCCCTGCGTCGACGCACCGACCCAGGTGTTGAGCGGCGTTGTCCCTGAGCCGATCTCGCGGATCTGCCTGCTCTTCGGATCGACCCACCCGGTGCCGGAGCATCTCCTCGCCGAACGCTACGGAACCCGCGACGAATACGAGAAGCACTACCGCGACGCTGCCGACGCGGCCATCGCCGCGGGGTTCGTGCTCGTCGAAGACCGCGACGAACTGATCGCCGACGCGAATCCGGAGTTGGTGCCCGAGTAGGGGCTCCCGTACAGAAGATCGACGTTTCGGGTGCGCGGCCGAGAAGAGTCACCGGCACCACGCTGCTGAAAACCGCCCCTGATTTGCGCCCTCCACAGCGACGCCGGCGACATATCGTCGCCGGCACTCGCCTGGAGGGTGGTTATCGGGGGCGGATTTCAGACGCGCTTTTCAGGGGCGCTTTTCAGACCAGGCTCAGAACGCCGCGCGCTCGCCTTCCTCGGCCGGTCCGGCGGGGCGGGCGGGTTCGCTGAGGAAACCGTCCGTCGCGTGCCGAATGCCGGCCGAGATGGCATGGCCGACATGGCTTCCGGGGTACCAGTGGATACGTCCGCCCCAGTGTTCGTGGAGTTGTTGTGCCGCCGACACCCAGGTCACCCGGTCGTTGAGAGCCGCGACGACCATCCGACGATCCGGCGGCGCGATCGGCGTGACCCGCAGCGGGCTGATGACACTCGCGACCTCGCGTACCGACTCGTCGCGCATCAACGACGCCAGGTGCTCGCCCTTGGGTCCACCGCGGGACATGTGATGGGCCAGCGTCGCGTGCATGTCCAGCATCGGGACCACCGCGAGAACGGTGGCGACCCGCGGGTCCATCGACGCGACCAGCGCGGCGATCGGCCCGCCGAGAGATGTTCCGGCGATGGCGATCTCGGCAGGTTCGTGCTGCTCGATCCAGGAGACCAGCGACCGGATCTCGGCGACGGCGCGGATGGTGATGAGCGTGTTCACGAGCGGGTCGAAACCCGGGTAGGACACCTTCGCCATGCGCCGACCACCGTGTGCGGGCAGCACCGGGAAGGCGACGTCGTAGCCGAGCTTCTTGTGCAGGTGGGCCGCCCGGAAGGCGTAGAGATCGTCCGGCCGGCCCTGTGCCGCACCGTGCACCCAGATCAACCATCGTGCTCCGGGCCTGTTCTTGGTCATCACCCGGACCGACGAGATGCCGTCGACATACGGGTCCAGTGACGCCACCGACGCCGGCAGCTTCGCGTCGACGGAGTAGTCGATGTGCTCGAACGTCGTGGTGCCGAAGGTCTTCCGGTCGCGCGACAGGATGCGGGGCGGACCCGGATCGCGGTGCACCCCGGCAGGTCCGAGGCGTACGAATTCGTCGGCGACGTCGGCGCACCGCGCCACCATCTCCTCGACCGACTCCATCGGCGGGATGTCCCGGATCACGGAGTTGATCGCGATGAACATCTCGTCGATCGCGGTCTCACCGACCTGTCGCGGTCCGCAGCCGGCAGCCGGGATACCCGTTTCCGGATTCCCTCGTCTCGCGGCCAGCGAACTGCCGATCGCGCGGGGCAGTACGCCCGCGAACAACCCCAGCCGGGCGCGCTCGGTCTCCCAGTCGATCAACTGGCCTCCTGTGCCATGGCACCGATACCGAGGGCATCGGTCGCCTCGTCGACGGCCTCGACGACCCGCCGGAGGAACCCGGCCGGGTTCGGCATCGATTCCGGTGTCGCGATGAGTCCCATGCTCAGCCGTCCGGCGTAACTGTAGGTCGTCAGGTTCACATCCGCGGGCGCAATGGCCAGGGCGAAGGAGATCCAGTCGACCACTTCGATGTCACCGATCCAGCGCGTCGTCCGCGGGCCGGGCATGTTGGCGGTGGTGATGTTGTTCATCACCAGCGGCATCACATTGGCGGCCAACCCGCGGAACAACGGGCCGAGCCGGCCGGTGTAGGTCGAGAGCTTCTCGGTCAGTTCGAAACCGACCTCGCGACGGCAGGCGACGGTGGCCCCGCAGCTCTCGCCCGTCGCGACGATCCGCTCTACGGGATCGGCGAGGTCGGAGCGCAGATACGCCATGGCGGTGGCGATCTCGTTGCCGTGCACGCGGTTCGACGCGAGGTCCTTGCAGACCCCGAAAATGGTCACCGAGTTGCCCGGCTCCTCGGCGCGGGCGAGAAGCTCGTTGCGAATCGCACCGGCGATCACGCCGTGCAGTGCACCGTTCACCGTGGTGCCGGCGGCCAGGGCGATTCGCTGGATGTCGGCGAGCGCGATGTCGGCCGACGCGCACACGCGGTCCGCCCCGCTACGTGCGTTGAAGCTGGTACGACGCACCGTCAGCGGCTTGGGGATCAGGTCGCCGTCGGCCACCCGGCGTCGTGCCCGCACAGCGCGCCGCCCGGCCGAGATCGCAGCCGGCACACCGCGGAACAGTCGTCGCGACTCGGCGCGGGCCGCCTTCGTGAGGCTCTTCGTGTCCGGGGCGAGGGCCTCGGGGATCGGTGCCGGGTGAACCCGCTCGCCGGGTTCGGCGGTGGCTGCCATGAAGGTGTTGAGCGCAGCCAGCCCGTCGGCCACCGCGTGGTGGACGCGGACCACGATCGCCTGACGGCCTCCCTCGAGACCGTGGACGAGGGTGAGCCCCCAGAGCGGTAGCTCGCGGTCGAGCTGCCGCACGGCGAGTTCGGACAGCACCGCGTCGAGCTCGGCGCGCCCTCCCGGGGCGGCGACCTCCGTCTCGTCGATGTGACGCGTGATATCGAAGGCGGTGTCGTGCACCCAGAACGGGCGAGCAGAGCATCCGGGTACCCAGCGCACCCGCTGGGTGGCGCGCGGGAACATCCCGAGATGGCGCGGGATCACGTCGGCGATCTCGTCGAGTGTGAGTGGACGGTCACGCCGGCTCGTGTCGAGCACCGCGACCTTCAGCGTGTGCATCGGATTCGACGGGGACTCCATGTTGAGCATCAGCGAATCCGGACCGGTCATCCGCTCGGCGTCGTGCGGGACGCCGCCGGCGCCGGCGAACAGCTCGGTGACGCGAGGCGTGTTGCGTGCGTTCATCGTTCAGCTCACCTTTCGTTCCGGGACGGCGGAGAGCAGATCACGCTTGAGGATCTTGCCGGTGGCGTTGCGGGGCAGCTCGTCGAGGAAGTGGACGTCGCGGGGGACCTTGAACCCGGCCAGCTGTTCCTTGACGTGCTGTCGGATCTGGTCGGCACCGATGAGGGTCTGCGGGGCGCGCACCACGTAGGCGGCCAGGCGCTGGCCGAACTTCTCGTCGTCGACGCCGATCACCGCGACCTCGTGGACCTCGTCGAGCGCGCCGATGACCTGCTCGACCTCGAGCGGGTAGACGTTCTCGCCGCCGGACACGATCATCTCGTCGTCGCGGCCCACGACGAACAGCCGGCCGTTCTCGTCGATCCGTCCGACGTCACCGGACACCATGTGCCCGTCGCTGAACGCCTTGGTGTCGGCGGTGGTGTAACCGTCGAACCCGGAGTTGTTGGCGACCACGATGCGACCGATCTCGCCGGTCGGCAGCCCCCGATCGTCGTCGTCGAGGATGCGGACGCTGGTGCCCGTCAGCGGGCGACCCGCGGTGTCCGGCGCGATGCGCAGGTCCTCCGGGGTGGCGGTGCTGATCAGGCCGGCCTCGGTGGCGTTGTAGCTGTTGTAGACGACGTCGCCGAAGCGGTCGAGGAACGCGATCAGGGCGTCGGTCCGCATCCGCGAACCGCTGGCCGTCGCGAAGCGAAGACTCGGCACCGGGTGGGCGTCGAGAACGTCGTCGGGCAGGTCCATGATGCGTTCGAGCATCACCGGCACGACGGCGAGCCCGGTCGCCTCGTGGTCGCGGACGAGGTCCAGTGTGGCCTCGGGGTCGAAGCGCCGACGCATGATCATCGTGCACGTCATCGTCGCCGAGATCGCCACCTGCCCGAATCCCCAGGCGTGGAAGATCGGTGCGGCGATGACCGTGGACTCACCTGCGCGCCAGGGGATGCGGTCGAGCATGGCGGCCAGCGACGCGATGTCGGTGCTGCCACCCCGCCGCGCACCCTTCGGGGTGCCGGTGGTGCCCGAGGTCAGCAGCACGATGCGGCCTGCACGTTCGGGGCGCGCGGGGCGTCGACCGAGGTTCGCCGCGATGAGCGAGTCGGTCGTGTCCCCGGCCACCGGGCCGGTCTCGGTCCAGGCGTGGATGCGACGGATCTTCGGAATCCGTTCTGCCGCAGGGGCGATGACCGCGTCGAACTCATCGTCGGCGATCAGGACGTCGGCGCCCTCGCGTTCGAGGACGTCGGCGAGCTGCGGCCCGGCGAACCCGGTGTTGAGCAGCACCGCGTCGGCGCCCAGACGCGATGTCGCGGCAAGGGCCTCGATGAGCCCGCGGTGGTTGCGGCAGAGGATGGCGACGGTGTTCACCGCCGTGTCGGGAAGCTCACGCAGTCCGACGGCCAGTGCGTCACAACGCGCGTCGAGTTCTCCCCAGGTGAGTTCGCCGGCCTCGTCGACGAGGGCGAGCCCCTTCGGGGCGCGGGCTGCGGCCAGGCCGATGCCGCTGACCGGGGACGCACCGCCGTGGCGACGCAGGTTGAGCCCCATGCGGATGTACCGGTCGAGTCGCAGTGTGCCGAGGAAGCCACTGCGGATGAGGGTGCGTACGAGCCACGTGTAGGTGGTGATGCGATCGCGAAGGCGCGTGATCATCGTCGATCTCCTTTCGTGGTCAGCCGAGAACCGGGAACCGGCGCTCGCGGGCAAGCCCGTCGAGGGCGTGCTGCATGCGCTTGCGGATCATCTGGTCCACCTCGTCGTGGTCGGGATTCGTTCCGAACTCGGCGGTGATGTCGATGGGGTCGAGCACCTCGGTGACGAGCTTCGAGGGCAACGGGATGTTGGGCGGGAAATGGGCGGTGAGGCCGAACGGGAAGCCGAAGGCGAACGGCGCGCTGTCGATGCGCAGCAACTTGTCCAGCTTGAGCAGCTTGGCGAGGCTGTCACCGCGGTTGAGGAAGAGCTGGGTCTCCTGGCCGCCGATGGTGACGATGGGGACGATCGGGACACCCGCCTCGAGGGCCGTGCGGATGTAGCCGGTGCGGCCGTGGAAGTCGATGGTCGCCGACTCGCTGGTGGGACGCAGCACCTCCCACTCGCCGCCGGGGAACACGATGGTCGCGGCGCCCGCCTTGAGCGCGGCGACGGCGTTCTTCGGATGGGCCGGAAGAAAGCCGAACTTCCCGAAGACGTCCTTGCCCGCGCCGGTGAAGATCAGGTCGTGGGCCAGCGTGTAGAGCGGGCGGTCGGCACCGAACTCGTCGGCGAAGGCCACGCTGATCACCGGGACGTCGAAGGCCATCAGGCCACCCGAGTGGTTCGAGACCAGCAGGACGCCCCCGTCGGGGACCTTGTCCATGCCCCGGACCTCCGAGCGGAAGTACTTCTTGGCCACGAGCTTCAGGACGGGCAGGACCCGTTTGACCCATGTCTCGTCGCGGGCGGTGAGGTCGAAGGTGCCGGCACTCATCGTCGTAACTCCTGTGGTTGCGTTTCCGGGTTGGGGATCACCGCCCCGGGATGTCACCCACGGGCTGGATGACCTGGTGGTCGATGTCCACGAAAGCGGAAAACTAGAACACGTTCTAGTGTTGAATTAGAACACGTTCTAGTGGGAGTCGCCACTCGGCGTTACCTATGCCACACCTACTGATGGGTAGCCATATGCAGTTCATCCTCGAGGACATCACCGAAGCCGAGGTCGAGCGCCGTCGCGGGGTCTACACGCCCCTGACCGACACCGTCCGCGACCTGGTCGACGCGGTGATCAGGACCGAGGTCGGCGAGGACGCCCTCGCCGACGCCCAGCGGCGGATCGCCGAGATCGTCGCCGACCTGCGGTCGGAGCAGATGGACGGGCCGTACGGGGTCCGGCACACGCGCGAGAACACCGGGATGGCCTGGGGCAATGCTGTGATCGGGGTACGCAACGCCCTTGCGCCGCCGCTGAATGTCGAGCATGTCGACGACGGGGTGCGCTGCGACTTCACCCTGGGCGCGGCCTACGAGGGGCCACCGGGATGTGTGCACGGCGGGGTGTGCGCGATGCTCCTCGACCATCTCCTCGGCAACGCCGCCAGCTACGAGAGCGCCTGCTACACCGGGACCATCACCATCCGCTACCTCCGTCCGACGCGCCTGGGCGCGCTGACCGCGCGGGCCTGGGTCACCGAGGAGACCGGCCGCAAGCGGATCGCACGCGGCACCATCTCCGACGCCGAGGGCGTGACCTGCGAAGCCGAGGGCGTCTTCATCGTGCCGCGATCGGCGGTCGACACCCCGCGGGTGCGCTGGTCGGCGGGCTGAGTCATGAGGGCTGCAGTGACCTCGGCGGACGGATTCGAGGTCGTCGAACTCCCCGATCCGACACCCGGCCCCGGTGAGCTCGTGCTCCGGGTCGCCGCGAACGGCATCTGCGGCTCGGACCTGTCGACCGCACCGTTCCTGCCCGCCGGCACCGTGATGGGTCACGAGTTCGCCGGCGAGGTCGTCGCGATCGGTCTGGATGTTCCCGACGTCGCGCCGGGGTTCCGCATCGGTGACCAGGTCGCGTCGATGCCCGTCCGCGGCTGCCACCGGTGTCGCGCCTGCCTGACCGGCGACATCGCCCGGTGCCCGGCCGCGCGCACGCTGGGACTGGGCGTGCTGCCGGGCGCGTTGGCCGAATACGTCGTCGTCGGTGCCGCCGAGAGCGTGCTCGTCGACGGCATCGACCCGGCCGAGGGTGCACTGGTCGAACCCCTCGCGGTCGGCCTGCACGCCGTGACGCGCGCCGCGGTCGAACCCGGCGACCGCGTCCTCGTGCTCGGCGCCGGGCCGGTGGGAACGGCTGTGCTGCACTGGTTGTCGCGCAGTGTCGCCGGCGAGGTGACCTGTTCCGACCCCTCCCCCGGTCGTCGCGCCGCGGCACTCGACGTCGGCGCATCCGAGGTGCACACACCGGAATCGGTGACCGCGCAGATCCGGGACGGCTTCGACGTCGTGATCGAGTGTGTCGGCAAACCGGGGATGATCGCCGCGGCGCTCGATGCGGTGCGCACCCACGGGCGCATCGTCGTCGCCGGCGTGTGCCTGCACGACGACCACTTCATGCCCGTCGCCGGCATCGTCAAAGAGGCCTCGATGGACTTCGTCTCGTACTACACGAAGGCCGAGTTCGGCACCGCTGCTGCCGAACTGAACCGCGGCGCGGTCGGCTCGTCGACGCTGGTCAGCCAGATCGTCGGGCTCGACGCCGTGAACCGCGTCTTCGCCGAACTGTCCGCGCCCAACGACCACCGGAAGGTGCTGATCGCCCCGGCCGTCGGCTGACCGGCCTCCGTGTCCCGGGCCGGGCGTCGGGCGTACCGTCGTACAGGTGAACAGTGCCGTTCCAGAGTCCCCAGTGCCGTTCAGTTCCCACGAGGCGGAGCGCGTTCGCGCGGTCTGGCAGGACCTCGATCTACCGGGCATCGTCGACGTCCACACGCATTTCATGCCGCGTCCGGTGATGGACAAGGTGTGGGCCTACTTCGATTCCGCGGGTCCGCTCGTCGGACGCGAGTGGCCGATCACCTACCGCGCCGACGAGGACGTCCGGGTGTCGACCCTGCGCGATTTCGGGGTCCGCGCCTATTCGTCGCTGGTCTACCCCCACAAGCCCGACATGGCGGAGTGGCTCAACGGCTGGGCGAATGATTTCGCCGCCCATCACGAGGACTGTCTGCACACCGCGACCTTCTATCCGGAGGAATCGGCCGCCGCATACGTCTCCCGCGCGATCCAGGCCGGCGCGCGTGTGTTCAAGTCCCACATCCAGGTCGGCGGCTACTCCCCGATGGACTCGCTGCTCGACGGCGTGTGGTCGCAGATCGCCGACGCGCAGGTACCGGTGATCATCCACTGCGGTTCGGGCCCCGCACCCGGGCACCACACCGGCCCGGAACCCATTCGCGCTCTGTTGCACCGGTTCCCGTCGCTGCCGCTGATCATCGCGCACATGGGCATGCCCGAATACGAGCCGTTCCTCGACTTCGCGCTCGAGTACCCGAACGTCCATCTCGACACCACGATGGCGTTCACCGACTTCGCCGAGGAGAACGCCCCGTTCCCCGACACCCTGCGCTCACGTCTCGCCGACGCCGGGGACAAGATCCTGTTCGGCAGCGACTTCCCCAACATCCCGTACGGCTACACACATGCGCTCGAGGTGATCACCGGCCTCGGCATGGGCGATGACTGGCTGCGCAATGTGTTCTACCGCAACGCCGCTCGGTTGTTCCGCCTCGAGGAGCAGTGAACCGCCGGCTCCCACGTCCTCTGCACGGATGACAGGTGCGTGCTAGAACGGTGCGGGGGTTTCATCCACTCATACGATTTATCCCGGTCTCGTCCCGCGACCACGTAGAGTGCAACCGATCGGATTCCAGCCAGCGGCTCCGTGCCAGTTTCACCGAATCTGAAGAGGTCGATGATGACACGCGAAATCGTCCGCGCGGGCCTGCCGATCATCTACCGGCCGGGCGACATCCATTCGTCGGCGAAAGCCGGCGAGACCACCCGTGCCCCGAAGGCGTCGGAGACCACCGCTGCGGCCATCGTCTCCGACATCGTCAGCCTCGGCCTACGACGCGGCGACCGACTCCCCGCCGAGAGCGACATGCTCGCCAACTACTCGGTCAGCCGGGAGAGCCTGCGCGAGGCGCTGCGCATCCTCGAGGTCCAGGGCCTGATCACGTTGAAGCGCGGTCCGGGTGGCGGCCCGTTCGTGAGCGCGCTCAACGCGTCGTACCTCGCCCGGACCGCGACGCTCTACTTCCACCTCGCCGGTGCGACCTACGACGAGGTCTTCGACACCTGGAAACTCCTGGAACCGCAGCTGGCGGCCAAGGTGGCCCGGATCGAGGACCGCAAGACGAAGGAGGCCGCCTTCGCGCGGTTCCTCGACCACGACGTCGAAGCACACCGGGACAGCGAGATCCTCGGCGAGCTCACCAACTTTCACGCCGTCATCGCCGAACTCAGCGGCAACCGGGTTCTCACCCTGCTGACCCAGACCATCAACCACATCGTCGTCGAGCACGTCCTCGCAGCCGGCCGCGACACCGCCGCCGGGGACGACGCGATGCGACACGACCACGCCGACATCGCCAGGGCGATCATCGCAGGCCGCCCGCGCAAGGCCGAGACACTGATGCTCGAGCACATCAGCGAGGTCGTCGAACGGTTCCGGGAACGTCACCCGGAACGGTCCGACGAACTCGTCCAGTGGATGTGAGGTCTCAGAGCACCTGAGACAGGAAGGTGCGCAGGCGGTCCGACTTCGCGTCGTCGAAGACGTGCGCGGGGTCGCCCGTTTCCACCACGGCGCCGTGGTCCATGAACAGCACGTTGTCACTCACGGTGCGGGCGAAGCCCATCTCGTGGGTGACGACGACCATGGTCATCCCCTCGGACGCGAGGTCGGCCATCAGCGCCAGCACGCCCTTGACGAGCTCGGGATCGAGGGCCGAGGTCGCCTCGTCGAAGAACATGACCTCCGGCGTCATCGCGAGCGCCCGGGCGATGGCCACGCGCTGCTGCTGACCGCCGGACAGACGCGCCGGCCGCACGTCGGCCTTCTGGGTCAGGCCGACGATCTCGAGCTGCTTGAGCGCGACCTCGCGGGCCTCCTCCTTGCTGAGCCCCTTGAGTTTCTGGGGCCCGAGGGCGACGTTCTCGGCGACCGTCTTGTGCGGGAAGAGGTTGAAGTGCTGGAAGACCATGCCGATTCGGCGGCGCAGTTCATCGGGGTTGTCCTTCAGGACGGACCGGCCGTCGAGCAGGATGTCGCCCTTGTCGGGCTCGTGTAGGCGGTTGAGCACCCGGAGGAGCGTCGACTTGCCCGACCCCGACGGTCCGATGACGGTCGTTGTCGTCCCGGCGTCGACCTGGATGTCGACGCCGCGCAGCACATGATGCTTGCCGAAGGACAGGTGTAGGTCGGTGCCGGTCAGTGACACCGCTTTTCGTGTGGTGGTGGCAGGCATGGCCTATCCCTTCTCGACGGCGGTGACGGGCAACGGGTCATCGTGGACATCGACGGGCCTGCCGGTCCGGAGGCGACGGTCGATGTAGTTGACCAGGTGCGTCAGCGGGATGGTCAGGATGAGGTACATGATGCCCGCGGCGACCAGCGGCGACAGGTTTCCGGTCTGCGCGTTGAGGTCTCGGCCGACGGCGAAGAGCTCTCGCTGGCTGGCCAGCAGTCCGAGGAAGTAGACCAGGGAGCTGTCCTTGATCAGGCTGATGAACTGATTCATCAGCGCGGGCAGCACCCTCCGGACGCCCTGCGGCACCACGACCAGCCGCATCGACTGGCGGTAGCTGAAGCCGATGGCACGGGACGCCTCGAGTTGACCGTCGTCGACGCTCTGGATACCGGATCGGAAGATCTCGCCGATGTAGGCGGCCGCGAGCAGGGCCAGGGCCACCGCTCCGAGCCAGTACGGGTTGTTGCCGGTGATGCCCTTGACCACCGGGCCGACGCCCAGGCCGACGATGAGGATGACGACCACGGCCGGCAGACCGCGGAAGATGTCGGTGTACACGCGTGCGGGCCAGCGCAACCAGCGCGACCGGGAGATGCCGCAGATCGCCAGGATCATGCCCAGGATGGTGCCGAGCACACCGGACACGACCGAGAGGATCAGCGTGTTCACCAGGCCGGTCTTGACCAGTTCGGGGAAGGACTTCCCGTACAGGTCCCAGTTGAAGAAGGTGTCGCCGAGCTGCTGGAGCGTGCTCTTCGGCTTGGTGGTCTCGGCCGGGCCGGCCTTCTCGGCGTTCTCCGCGGCGATGGCGGCGATGTCGGAGAGTTCGGGTGTCGGCGCGGCCTTGCTGCCCGGCTTCCAGCCCTCCGGCAGTTCTCGCGGCACCCAGTCCTCGTACAGCTTGGCGTAGGTGCCGTCGGCGATGATGGCGTCGAGTCCGGAGTTCAGCGCCTCGACGAGATTGGGCTTGTTCTTACCGACCGCCCACGCGATGAAGTTGTTGACGCTGAAGGTGTTCTCGACGATCGCAGTGCTGTCGCCCTCGCGGACCGCTCCCTCGGCTTGCTGTGACGGCGCCACCCAGGCGTCGACCTGACCGCTCTTGAGGTTGGCGTAGGCCGTCGCGTAGTCGGGGAACTTGACCGGGTCCAGGCCGAGGGTGTTGATGACGTAGTCGTCCTGCACGGTGCCCTGCACGACCGCGATGCGGGTGGCTTCCGAGAGGTCACCGAAGCTCTTGACGGAACCGTTCGTGGGTGCGACGAGCGAGAAGTAGCCGAAGTCGTAGCCGTTGGTGAAATCGACGGTCTTGCGGCGGTCGTCGGTGGTGGTGATCGACGACGACCCGACGTCGAACCGGTTGTTGGCGACCTGCGAGAGCAGACCGGCGAACTCGGTGCCGTTGAACTCGACCTGCAGACCCAGTTTCGCGGCGACGGCCTTCAGGAGCTCGTTGTCGAAGCCGGTGAAGTCACCTGCGCTGTTGACGCAGATGCTGGGTCCGGCGTCGGACAGCGTGCCGACGGAGAGCTTGCCCGGCGCGAGCAACTCGAGCGCATTCAGGTCGAGCTGATCGATCGGCGTCGTGTTCGGGGTGGTGTATTTGTCCTCCCCGCCCTGTTCCGCCGCGGCCAGGTTGACCGGAGCGGCCGACGCGGATGCGAGACCAGCCGGAGCACAGCTGTCGTCGGGAGCGGCCTGTGCCTGGGGCGCAGGTCCGCCGAGGATGGACAGAAGGCCGATGATGGCGGCCGTCAGCGCGAGCGCTAGGAGACGAACCACGCGCGGTACGGCTCGAGCGCGGTGAGATCGGTGGTTGGACACCACTCCGAGACTATCTGCGGCGCCACGCGAGGTCCCAATTTTTCGCTCGCCGGTGGTTCTAACCGCGCTGAACTGGGGTTTGTCCGGGTTGTCGGATTGCCCGTCGCTCAGCCATCAAGCAGCCCCACCGAGCGAAACCTGTGGCTGGGGTTTTACTCGGCACGCTGACAACTCTCATCTATCGCGGCGCGCTGACATTCAAACTTCGCTCCCCGACCACCCGGGATAGGACGGCCCGGGAGCGGTCAAGTCGCCCATGTCACCGCAGATACTCGGGTCAGGCATCGGTTCCCGCCCCCACTCGTCCTGACCCGACGTCGGCGCCCAGGAATCCTTGTACTCCGAGATCCACCAGTCTCCGAATACGTCATACCCGGGAAACAGCTTGGGACCGGGCCGACTTTCCGGCGGAGACTCGCCCTCCCGGTGAAACGTCAAGCGGTCGACCGCCACGAATCTGTCGTGGGCATCGGGGATATTTTTCGAATCGAAATAGGGCGGAAAACTCGCTGGATCGGAGCTTACCTTTCCGGAAGTGCAGACAAGCGCGACAGCTGAATTGTCGCCGATGTCACGAACGTCAGCTATCTTGTGGATCTCATCCACTGTCTGGTAGTCGCTGCTTCCCAATGGGGGCATCCAATCCTTCCGCCCAGGGATCGCGTCTTTGATGCCCGGAAACTCACCGTCAACATTCCAATCGAAGAGCAGAAGGGTCTCTCCTTCGATTACCCCACGAATGAACGTTCCCGTCGGGGATGACAGGTCGACAGCACCGTTCTCAAGCCATCGGGTTCTCCACTGCAAACGGTCGGCTGCACGGGCCTCCGAGGGGGACGCCGTTCGGACTGAACTCGACGTGGTGCTGCCTGCAGACCCCGAGGACGGGGACCGATCAATGTCACCGCAAGCAGTCACAAGCCCAAGACACAGAACAACTATCGCAGCAACGTCAGCGCGGCGCACGATCTACTACCTCCATGGACTGGTCAGAATCGTTGATCGTCGGGTCTTCGAGTGATTCACCGAAGTGCTCGTTGTATTCGAAACGAATACTCTCCGCACCGATCTCCTTCGAGAATCTCGTGAATTCTCGGCCGTTGGCCTGAACTATTTCTAGGTCAAGGGAACCGTCTGGCCTCACGAACGTTATCTGAGAACCGTCGCGCGCAGTCCACGCCTTACCCCAAAGATCTGGCCGGTCCTCGACGTATCCGGACGTCACATGAACAACCCGGTCCTGCCCGGCCGTCAGTTTGTCGAGGCTGGTCCCAAGGTCCCCAAGCTCTGTCTTCCATGCAGCCTCGTTATCTTGCGGATCGGCAGTTGGCAACGCGACCTCATCCATCTTCACGAGTGGTACTGCCAAACCTGCGACCTCCGAAAGCCCAGGAACTTTTAAGCCGCCGGCAGCCAAGAGTCCACCGGCTGAATCGATCAGAAAAGACTTCTCGTTGTACTCGCGCACCCGCTCCCATTGGTCGTTGTCGGCGAGGGTTGTCAACGCATTGGTAAGGCCGTCATCCATGGATTTGTGCATCTTCGCCGCTGCAGTGGCCAACTCCGCGTTGTCTGGGTCGCTGCCGTACTCATGCGCAAGGAAGTTCTCCCACTGCACCGCAGCACTCAACGCCACTCGACCGGCACCAGGATCCGTTGACAGAACCCCGATCAGCTTCGAGAACTCGACCGTGTCTTCAAGCTGACCGGCCGTGTGGTTGGTCAACACCTCGTCCGGAGCGCCGGCAAAGTTACCGAAGTACGGCGCCAGATTCTTGGCAAGTACTTGCGATAGCAGGGCATTCCGGTCACCGAATGTCTCGTACTTGTTGTTCCCCGCGGAGTCTCGTTCGACAACCAAGGAGTCGAGTTCGTTCTCGTGGTCAATTATGACGCGTGCCAATGCATTTGCTGCCTTGCCACCAAGCTGTCCCTCGAACCCGTCTGCAGGCGCCGCGGCTCCGATCCAATCGAACAGATCTCTACCGCCCGACAAGTCGCCCTCTTCACCGATCTTCGCGCCGTCGATAGACCACCGCTCAGACAGGATGTTCAACACGTGCGCGTCGGCGTCGTACCTATGCCCCTCGGCAACAGTCGCGGCCATCCGTTCCCCTGTGAGAAAGTCCGTCACCGCCTGCCGGTCGTGACTCGAGTTGGTAAGCATTGAGCTCGCAAGCTTCCGAACATCCTCGACGCGTTGGTTCTCGTCACGCATGCCAAAGAGCTTGCCTTCGTCGTCCGGAAGAGCGCCTACGATCTCAGAGGCCTGTTTGAGCATCCCGCGATCGACATCCGTTCCGAGTTGTAGACCACGGTCGGTGCGGTCACTCAGTATCGTGTTCAAAGTTTTGAAATCATCCAGGCGTGGGACCCCAGCGAATGAGTACGGAAATCCCGTCGATATACCCGCGGTCGTGTACTCGATTGGGTTGTCGCGCAGTAGCGAGACAACCGAGTCAGGTAGGCGGTCGAGCCCGCCCGTTGAACCCGCGTTCGTATGCAAATTCGGATTCGACATGATGCGGAACGCATCTCCGAGTAGCCCCGGCGCAGCGTTATTGATACTGAGTAGCTCGTCCATGTTCGCCGTCTTGAGCTCGTTCATGATGCTGCTCAGGTAGTCGTACTGCCCCTGAGGGATCTCAGTAGCTTGCCCATCACTCAGCGCTTCGAGCTGCTCAGGACTCAACGACGTCGCTTGCCTCAGTCGATCTCGGGCCGCGGGAGACAGCTTGCCGTCCCTGAGTGCCTTCAGGTCGATCTCTGACTGGCGGACACTGAATCCCGCGGTGACGGGCGTAAGTGTTCTGATGAGCTCTTCTGCTTCACTGATCGCGCGCTTCGTGTCGAGGTCAGCGGTGTGCAACTCTTGGGCGAGTCTTTGCAGTCGAATGGTCTCGTTGGTAGCTTCTTCGCCCCGAATTCGACGGGCTTCGGCGATCGCCGACAGTGCTGTGGGGTCGCCCTCGTTGCGTTTCTCTTCTGATGCGTAGTCTCGCAAGTCGCGGACTGTCCACTCCTCCGAGACTGAGAACTGGTCGTTTTCGAGGTTGGTAGCCGACGTATTGAGGCTCGCGACCATCGGAGCCATCCGGCTGCCACCCGACTTGAACGCTTCGCCGAGTTGGTCGACGGCGTCCGCTGCGCGGGTCATCTGTGTCTTTTCTCGGTCCGCGCGGGTCAACGCCCCGTCACGAGCGGCCCCCTTCCAGTCGAGGCCGGTTACCTTTGCATGCAGCTGCTCGGCTTTACCCTCGATTGCGGAGGACACCGGTACCAGTGCGGACGCCGCATGAGCGAGTATCTCGGGGTGTGCATCGCGGACAACACTGCGCGTCTTCGCCACCATCACTCAGGACGCTGATTGAGGTCGCCAAGCGCCTCTAGTAGTCGGGCGGCCACATAGTCCGCGTTGACCATCGCGATCGAAGCGGACTCCAGCGCATCGCCAAACTGCTCGTGTCGACCTGCAATCGTTGTAAGAGCCTGCTTCACCGACCCGTCGACCCTGGCCGCGGCGGATGCGGTCTCGAAACCCGCCAATGAGTTCCCGATCGCTCCAAACGCCGGCGCTTCGATTCCCCGAATCGACGCCCCCAACGAATGCAGGTGTGTCGCCGTGTCAGCAAGGCTGCCCGTGTTCACCTCTACAGGCTTCGGTGTCACTATTTCCCCCACCCAACCGCATGGCCACGCACGGCATGGCCATGATCAGCACAAATGTCTTCGCGATCCTAACCCGGCCAGAACGCGGGTGCACCCAGGTACTCCCCAGGGCTGGCGGCGGACATGCTTTCGTTGCCCGCTCCGCCCCGATTCGCAGGTGTCGCGGTTCGTATCGACGGCCGATACGAATCGCGACATCTGACTGCTAGCCCCGCGCGGCGATCCGCGCCTGGACCTCGGGGCGTCGAAGCGGCGGCACCGTCTTCGGCGGTTGGCGCCGCTCGGGCAGGGCGTCGAGCAGGGTGCGGGTGGCCGCGGTGACGGCGGTGACGGCGGCCTCGAAGGCCTCGGCGTTGGCCGGCGACGGGTGCCGCACGCCGCTCACCTTGCGGACGTATTGCCGTGCGGCCGCCTCGACCTCGTCGGCCGTGGCGGGCGGTTCCAGTCCGCGGAGTTCGGTGATGTTGCGGCACATGGCGGTTCCCTTCGCAGGTGGTTTCTCCTGCGGTCGTCGCCGGCCGAGCCGATGTCCTCAGTCGCCGATCTTGACGACCGCCTTACCCAGGATCCGCCCTTCGGCGAGATCGGTCAACGCCTCGGGCAGCTGATCCAGCGAGTAGGTGACGTTGACCTGCGGGGTCATACCGTCGGCGATCATCTGGGCCAGCTCCTGGTGCAGGATCGCCGGGAGGTCCGGGTGGGTGCGCACGTATTCGCCCCACGCAGCACCGACTACGGCGATGTTGCGGAAGAGCACGCGGTTGAGCTTGACCGTCGGGATTCCGCCCGCGGCGAAGCCGATCACGACGTAGCGGCCGTCCGGCGCGACCTGACGCAGCGCCTCGTCGAAGACCTCACCACCGGACGGGTCGATCATGACGTCGACGCCCTTGGGCGCGACCTCCCGGAGCTTGTCGCCCCAGCCCTCTTCGAGCTGCACGATCGCGTCGGCGCCCGCGCTGCGCAGCAACTCCTCGGCCCCCTTGCGATGGACGATGGCGACGACCTTGGCGCCCATGGCCTTCGCGACCATGATCGAGGCGGTGCCGACGCCGCCCGCCGCGCCCAACACACCGACGACCTCGCCGGGCTGGGTGTGCGCGCGGGTCTTCAGCGCGAACAGCGCGGTCTGGTAGTTGATGCCCATCGCCGAACCCTGCTCGAAGCTGAGTCCGTCGGGCAACGGCAGCAGCTGTTCCGGCGCGGCGGCGACCTGCTCGGCGAAACCGCCGACGATCGACGCGACGAGGACCTTGTCCCCGACCTTCACCGACGAACCCTCGGGGGCCGACCGCACCACGCCGGCGACCTCGGTACCCGGGGTGAACGGGGTGGGCACGCGCAGCTGGTACTTCCCCTGGCTCATCAGGAGGTCCGGGAAACACACACCGCAGGACTTGACGTCGACGACGACCTGGCCGTCGGCGGGAGTGGGATCGGGGACCTCGGTCAATTCGAGTCCGGAAGGGCCTGTCTCTGCACTGAGTACCTGAGCTTTCATACCGGTCACCCTACGCGGCGCCGCTCACACACCCGATAGGATCTGTGCCATGTCACAGTCCACGGCGCCGTCGCCGAACGCACCGTCCCCCGAACGCCGCAAAGTCGCCGACGAAACACCCGGCTTCATGCCGCTCGACGAGGCACAGACGTTGTTCGAGATCGCCGGAGAGTATCTGTCCCAACCGGATTCGACGAAGGTCGGCGTGGAGATCGGCACCTACTGCGGAAAGTCCACGGTCTTCCTGGGTTCCGCCGCCGAGGCCAACGACGCCGTCATCGTCACCGTCGACCACCACCGCGGTTCCGAAGAGCACCAGCCCGGCTGGGAGTACCACGACGAGTCGCTGGTCGACCCGCACACCGGCACGCTCGACACCTCGGCACGCTTCCGCCGCACCATGTTCGACGCCGGGCTGGAGAAGACCGTCGTCGGACTCCTCGCACCGTCGACCGTCGCCGCACGGGTCTGGGGCAAGCCGGCCGACTTCGTCTTCATCGACGGCGGCCACAGCATGGAAGCCGCCCAGAACGATCTCGACGGCTGGGCGCCGTGGGTCCGCATCGGCGGCGCCCTGCTGATCCACGACGTCTTCCCCGACCCCGCCGACGGCGGACGCCCGCCCTACGAGATCTATTGCCAGGCACTGGAGACCGGCCAGTTCACCGAGGTCCGGGCGGAGGGCTCACTGCGCGTGCTGCGCCGCGACTCGGGCGAGATCGGGGCGCCGCTGAAGGGCTAGTCCCTTCGATACGCTCGCCCGCTCGCTACTCAGGGAGCAGAACAACGCTCGCCGGCTCGCTACTCAGGGAGCAGGACAACGCGCACCCGCTCGCTACTCAGGGAGCGAACCGGCGAGCATCGCACGCGCCTTCCCGAGGACGTCGGGATACCGCTTGAGGTGGGCCCCACCGTTCACGTCGAAGGCCGCGCCCGTGATCCATCGAGCCTTGTCGGAGGCGAGAAAGACGATGGTGTCGGCGATCTCGGCCGGTTCACCGCTGCGTCCGAGCGGGGTGTTCTCGATGTACTCGTCGGTGAGACCCGGCACGAATCCGATGCCCTCGGTCAGCGGCGTCTGCACCAGCCCGGGCGACACGGCGTTGACCCGGATTCGACGGTCCGCCAATTCGAGAGCCGCGACCTCGACGAGCATCAGGACACCCGCCTTCGACGCGCAGTACGAACCCATCCCGGCACCCGGTTGACGGCCGTTGAGCGAGGCGATGCAGGTGATCGACCCGCCGTCGGCGATGCGACGACCGGCGTGCTTGATCACCAGGAACGTGCCCGTCAGGCAGACATCCACGGTGTGTTGCCAGGCGCTGAGCTCGAGTTCAGTGAGCGCACCGGGATCGGACAGTCCCGCACAGTTCACCACGGTGTCGAACTCCCCGATCGCGTCGAACGCCGCGATCACCGAGTTCTCGTCGGTGACGTCGAGATGCAGTGCGCGGACGGTGTCGCCTCGCTCGGCGGCGATCGTTTCCGCACGGTCGGCGTCGACGTCGGCGACGACGACCTCCACGCCCTCGGCCGTCAGGGCGTCGACCGTCGCGAGCCCGATGCCCGACGCCCCGCCGATGACGACGGCGCGCTTCACCGGGCGCTCACCGTCTGGTCGGCGAGGTGGCGGGTGAGGAACGAGATCGCGTGCCCGACACACGGTTCGAACCAGTCGTTGCCCTCGAAGACATCGAAGTGATCGCATGGGTAGTGCCGCACCTCGGCGCGTGCCTTGAAGGCCGTCTTGGCCGCCGCGTGAGGCGGCGCAGCGGAATCGTGGTCGGCGATCTGCACGAGCACAGGAGCGTGAATATCACTGACGTGCTTGTCCGCGCGGAACCCGCCGATCTCCAGGCCGACCGACGCGTCGACCTCGTTGCGCCACGACGGTCCGGCGATCGCGAGGTAGCTCTCCAGGAATCCCGGTGCGGTCAGTGCCGCATCGCGATCGCCCGGCTCTCCGACGACCCGCATCATCTTCGGGCCGCGACCCAGCTTCGAGGAAACCGCGCTCGCCACCGCCGACGCCGTCGAGCGCGCGATGGCCGCTCCCCCGACCTGGTCGTAGGCCACGCGACCGGCGGCGAGGCCGTTCACCAGTGGGATCACCGAGATCACCGCGGCGATGTCGGCGCGGCCGCTGGAGACCGTCAGTGCGTGACCGCCCGACTGGGAGACTCCCCAGAGGATGACCCGATCCGGGTCGACGCCGGGCTGCTTCTTCGCCGCGACGATCGCTGCGCGATAGTCGTCGGCCTGGCGTTCGAGCGAGATCTGCTGTCGCGGTTGCCCTCCCGACAACCCGAAACCGCGGTAGTCGAAGGCGAAGACCGCGAGCCCGGCCTCCGCGAAGCGCTGCGCGAATGGCGCGAGACCCGAATCCTTGGTGCCCGCGAAACCATGCGCCATCACGACGACGGGACGTTTGCCGTCGACCTCGAAGGGCGAGTCCGACGATCCGGTGAAGAACCATGCATCGCAATCGATGCCGGACGATGGGAAACGAACGGTCTGAGCTCCGGACGGTGTGGTCATGCGGTGGCCTCCGCTTCCGAGATCGTGCCGACGGACACGGACTCAGCAACGCCGGCCCAGGTCAT
Organism: Gordonia sp. GN26; assembly: GCF_054823965.1. NCBI lineage: Bacteria > Bacillati > Actinomycetota > Actinomycetes > Mycobacteriales > Gordoniaceae > Gordonia > Gordonia sp. GN26. The sequence goes on from NZ_JSYC01000012.1 coordinate 80,257, forward strand.
CGGACCCTGCTCCTGCGCGCGGCGTCGACCGTCGGGAATCTCCTTGGTTCGCATGTTGTGTTCGTACAGATAGTGGTCGAGCTGCTGCGTGTGTCGGGCGCTCTGGACCATGTGACCGGTGAAGAACTCCGTGTCCGCTGCGATCGTGGCCCGCATCTCCGCCACCGACGGCGGCCGGTAGTGGCCGGTCGCGTACGCGCCGATCAGGCGCGACTGACATTCGACGAACGGGAAGAGCGTCGGGACCGCCTGGGCGAAACCGGCGAAGACGAGGTCGTCGATACCCGGATAGAACATCCGCTTGTAGAGGTCGATGCGGTTGCCGGGGGCGGAGATGAAGTCCGGGTCGAAGAACGGGAAGGTGATGTTGTATCCCGTTGCATAGATGATGATGTCGAAGTCGTCGGAGGTGCCGTCGTCGAAGTGCACCGTCGACCCGTCGAGGCGACTGACGTTCGGCTTGGCGATGACGTCGCCCGATCCGAGTCGTAGTGGCAGCTCCACCGACTGCGTCGGATGTGCCTCGAAGAACTTGTGATTCGGCGTCGGCAGGCCGTAGTCCTCGGGTCGGCCGGCGGTCACCGGCTGCATGATCTGCACGAACTTGCGCTGCCAGGCCATCGGGATGTGCGGTGAGGTCCTGTAGTACTTGTCGGCGGGCTTGCCGCCGAAGTACTTCGGCACGATCCAGGCACCGGAGCGGGTCGACAGCGTCAGCTTGTTGTCGAGAGCCTTCGACGACAACTCGACTGCGATGTCGGCCGCGCTGTTCCCCAGGCCGACGACCAGGATGCGTTTGCCCATGAAGTCATGTGGGGTCCGCGGATCGATGTAGTGGTGGGCGTGCATCTCGATGCCGTCGAACTTGCCCGGGAAGTTCGGATACCGCGGGTCCCAGTGGTGCCCGTTGGCGACGACGAGGAGATCGAAGCGGCGTCGTTCACCGCGCTGGGTCTCCAACTCCCAGCCCCCGCCGTCGAGTCGACGGGCGTGCTCGACGCCATTGGTGAACTCGATCGAGGAGGTGAGGTCGAAGGCCTCCGCGTAGGAGTCGAGATAGGCCTTGATCTGCGTGTGGTGCGGAAAGTCGGGGTACTCGTCGGGCATCGGGAAGTCCCGGAAGGACAACTGATGCTTGGAGGTGTCGATGTGGAGCGACCGGTATGCGCTGCTGTGGCCGTTCGGGTTTCCGAAAGCCCAGTTGCCGCCGATGCGGTCGGAGCTCTCGAAGCAGGTGTACGGGACGCCGTAGTCGGTCAGCATCTTGCCGGCGGTCAGGCCGCTGATCCCGGCTCCGATGATCGCGGTGGTTGGTAACGGCACACTGCCCCCTCTGGACAAACAAGATCTGTAGACACAATCTGGTTTGTGTCTACACCCATGGCCCCGGCCGTGTACACAGATTCCGCGAACTGTCTACGGGCTTGTTAGTGTTCGGCGGAGCGCTGACGACAGAGCACGACCCCAGGCGACGAGCGACGCAGGAGACCCCGTGACCGAGACAACCAACCCGTCGGTCCACGACCGGTTGCTCGACGCCACCGAGAAGCTGCTGGCCGAAAAGGGTATTCGGGCGACGACCATGCAGCAGGTCGCCGAGTCCGCCGGCGTCTCCCGGGCATGGTTGTACCGGCACTACCCCGACAAACCGTCGATGATCGGCGCGACCATCGTGCGGCTGACAGAGTCGTTCTGGCGCGACGCACGCGCGACGCTCGACGGCATCGGCGATCTTGCCGGACAGCTGACCGCCGGCGTACGGATCGGGCGCGGCGCCTACGACGACCCCGGAACCCTTCTCATGCGATTGCGCACCGACGAGCCGACGGAGTTCGCCGAATGCGCGGGCGTCGGCGTCGTGAAACTGGTCCCCGACCTCGCGGGCTTCTGGTTCCCGTACGTCGAGGCAGCCGCGCGGCGCGGGGAGATCCACGCCGGACACGACCTGCACGAGGTCGCCGAATGGGTTGCGCGCGTACTGATCAGCCTCGGTACATCGCCGGGCGAGACCGTCGACATCGACGACGCCGAACAGGTCCGCCGCCACCTCGACCGCTTCGTTCTACCCGGCCTGCGCACCGACCCGAATCCCTGACGCCCGCAGGCGTTTCAGGGCTGCTGTCAGTCGGGCACACCCGGCGGGACCGAGTTCAGCAGTGCACCCGCCTCCAGACGCAACTGCTGTCCGGTCATGTAGCGGGAGGCATCGGACGCCAGGTACACGACGGCCTCGCTGATGTCCTCCGGCGGGATGAGATCGACCGGCATGCCGTGCAACGCCGCGAAAACTCCCTTGACGTCGTCGTACGTCGGCTTCTCGAGGTCGGGACGGAACAGATGGTAGATCTCGTCGTGGTGCACCATCGGGGTGTCGACGTTGCCCGGGTGAATGGCGTTGACCCGGATACCCCTCGGCGCGAGGTTGCGTGCCAGGTCGTTCACCAGCCGCGCCACCGCCCGCTTCGAGTGGCTGTATCCCGAAGCTCCCGGTCCGGCCTCCTTCGACTCGAAGGAGCCCATGAACGCCGCCATCGAACCGATGCAGATGATCGATGCGCCCGACTCCAGGTGCGGCACAGTCAGTTCGAGGGTGTTGATCACCCCACCGAGATTCACCGCGACCGTGTTGAGCCACGTCACGGACGGACTGTCGGGACCGAGCGGACTGACCCCGGCGTTGGCGACCACGATGTCGAGACGCCCGAACTCGGCCACCGCGTCGTCGATGGCAGCCTTGAGTGCATCCCGGCTGCGCACGTCGGCAACCTTGGTGATGACGCGGCGATCGAAGGAGTCGACGATCTTCGCGGTCTGCGCCAGATCGTCCGGTGTGCTCATCCCGTAGTTCACCGTCGGGATCTGGTCGCAGATGTCGATCGCGATGACATCGGCGCCCTGCTCGGCCAGGCGAGCGGCGTGGCTACGTCCTTGTCCGCGCGCCGCGCCGGTGATCAGGGCGACCCTGCCGTCGAGCCGTGTGTCCACGTGCTTCTCCTCTGGTGTGCAGACTCTCGGCCGGACGACGCCGACCGCGTTCGGTGGTTCAGACGGTTGCGGGGACCAGGTCGAGCTTCCCGGCCAGCTTCGCCAGGTAGCCCGTCGCGCGTTCCACCGAGTCGTCGGGCAGGCCGTAGAGCACGGTGGTCACGCCGATCTCACGCCACTTCGCGAGCTTCTCCGGGACCGGTTTGAAGTCGAGGACGACGATCTCCGGCTGACCTTCGCGGCCGGCGTCGGACCAGATCTGCTTGAGCAGTGCGACAGACCCCTCGATGTCCTCTTCACCCGGCGTGGTGATCCACCCGTCGGCACTGCGAGCGATCCACTTGAAGTTCTTCTCGTTGCCGGCCGCACCCACCTGCACGGGGATGTGGCCCTGCGTCGACTTGGGCCACGCCCAACTCGGCCCGAAGTTCACGAACTCGCCGCTGTACTCGGCTTCTTCCTGCGTCCACAGCGCGCGCATCGCCTCGAGGTATTCGCGCAGCATGGTTCGACGCCGCTTCGGCGGCACGTTGTGGTCGGCGAGTTCGTCGAGGTTCCAACCGAATCCGACGCCGAGGGTCACACGACCCCCGGAGATGTGGTCGAGAGTGGCGATGGTCTTGGCCAGGGTGATCGGGTCCGACTGCACCGGGAGCGCCACGGCGGTCGCCAGGCGGATGCGTTCGGTGACCGCGGCCGCGGCGGCGAGCGACGTCCACGGGTCGAGGGTGCGCATGTACCGGTCATCGGGCAGGGTCTCGTCGCCGGTCTGCGGGTGCGCGGCATCGCGGCGAGTGGGGATGTGCCCGTGTTCGGGAACGTAGTACGACGCGAAGCCGGCGTTCTCGATCAGCGGTGCCAGCACATGCGGCTTGAGCCCGCGATCGCTGGTGAACTGCACGATTCCGAAATCCATGTGGCCTCCCCGGGCACCGTTGCTGCCGCCCGGGACAGAGTCGGACGGTTGACTGGACACCAGTCTAGGTGATGGGCGCCACAGAGACCAGGGGTTCGCGCGTCGCGAGGAGGCCTAGGGCGCGACGGTTAGCCGCTGCCGGACGTCGCGGAAGATGCCGTTGGCGACGCTGGTACGACTCACGGCATCGGCCGCCAGGACGACGGCAGCCGACGTCCAACAACTCTTCTCCACCGGCCAGCGTTTGCCGTCGGCGAAAACCAGTCCCGTCCAATACGATCCGTCGGGATCGCGCAGATGCTGGATCGAGGCGATGAGCCGGATGGCGTCGGCGGTGTCACCGAGGGCGTCGAGAGCCAGTGCCAGCTCGCAGGTCTCGGCACCGGTGACCCAGGGGCGGTGGTCGACGCACCGGACGCCCTTGCCGGGTACGACGAAGTCGTTCCAGCGTCGGGCGATCAGTTTCTGCCCGGCTTCTCCGCGCACCGCGCCACCGAGGATCGGGTAGTACCAGTCCATCGAGTGCTCGGACGGGGGCGTGAAGATCTCCCATTCGGAGTCGCGCGCGGTGTCCGTGCGGATGGCGTCACCGAGCTTGGTGTGCGCGGCGGTCCACGCATCGTCGGGCTGATCCAGCTCGGCGGCGATCCGGATCGCGCAATCGAGGGCCTGGAAGATGCTGGCGTTACCCGTGATCAGGGCCTCGCCGAACATCGCGCCGGTGCGGTGGTCACCGCCCCAGCGGAAGGCGCCGTCGTCGCGCTGGAAGCGCAGCACACAGTCGATGGCCGACCAGACGACCGGCCACATCCGCTGGAGGAAGGCATCGTCGCCGGTGATCAGGTAGTGGTGCCAGACCCCCACCGCGATGTAGGCACAGAAGTTGGAGTCGGTGCCGGCGTCCTCGACCTTGCCGCAGACGGTGCGGATCGGCCACGAGCCGTCGGCGCGCTGCTTACGCCGCGACCACTCGTAGGCCGCCTCGGCCTCGGCGTGAAAACCGGTCACCGACAACGCCATCGCCGATTCGATGTGATCCCACGGGTCGGTCTGCCCACCGGGGAACCACGGCAGTGCACCGGATTCCTCCTGCATGCCGACGATGGCCGCGCCGGTGGCGCGCATCTGCTCGGCGGTGACCACTCCAGGGACAGCCGGAGCGGCCGTCATGAAGACGCGGCGGTCTCGGGCTTACGGAGATACAGTGCCACGGACTTTCCGATGATCGGGTTGAGCACCTGCTCACCCACACGGGTCAGCCACGGCTTGCTCATCATGTCCCAGACGAGCAGCTGGTGGTATCCCTTGACCAGTACGTTGTCGTTGTTCTCCACGCCGACAGCACATTTCAGCCACCAGTACGGAGCGTGGAGGGCGTGTGCGTGATCGGTTCCGGTGACCTCGAGGCCCGCCTGGCGCAGCTTGTCGGACAGTTCCGAGGCCTTGTAGATGCGGACGTGTCCGCCCTCGACCTCGTGGTACTCGTCCGACAGGGCCCAGCAGACCTTCTCCGGCCAATACCGCGGCACCGTCACGGCGGCCACTCCACCGGGCTTGAGGACGCGGACCATCTCGCTGATCGCACCCTCGTCGGTCGGGATGTGCTCGAGGATCTCGGACATGAGGACCACGTCGAAGCTGTTGTCCGCGTACGGGAGACGCAGAGCGTCGCCGACCTCGGCGCGAGCCTTGGCCGACGCGGGCACATGACCCTCGGCCGTCATGGCGTCGAACATCTCCGCGACGTCGGCCATGTCGCTCTCCGACATGTCGAAGGCGATGACATCCGCTCCCCGACGGAACATCTCGAAGGAGTGTCGTCCCTGACCCGCCCCGATGTCGATCGCCTTGGTGCCCGGGCCCACGCCCAGACGGTCGAAATCAACTGTCAGCACTCGATGTCCCTTCTGTTGCTCGCCGATGACCGGCCAGCACGGTTTCGTAGTGAGCCGCCGTCTTCGCGGCCACTGCGGCCCAGCTGTAGTTCTCCTCGGCGCGGCGTCGACCGCCCGCACCGAGACGAGCCCGCAGCTCGGAGTCGTCGAACAGTCGCCCGATCGCCTGGGCCAGGCGTCCGGAATCCCGTGGCGGGACCAGCAGCGCGGCTTCCTCTGACGTGCCGACGACCTCCGGGATCGCACCGGCGCGAGTGGCCACGAGCGGTGTCCCACAGCTCATCGCCTCGACCGCAGGCAACGAGAAGCCCTCGTACAGCGACGGCACACAGGCGACCTCGGCCGAGGCCAGGAGTTCTGCGATCTCGGAGTCCTCGAGTCCCGAGACCACCGACACCCGGTCGCCGATCGCGAGATCCTCGATCATCTTGGCAGAAGGCCCATTCGGGTCCAACTTGGACACAAGTACCAGTTTGACGTCGTCACGCTCGGCAGCGAGCTTCGCCACCGCCTCGAGCAGGTAGGACACACCCTTGAGCGGCGCGTCGGCGCTGGCGACACAGACGATCCTGCCCGGGACGCGCTCTGCACGAGGGGTGAAGATCTCGGTGTCGACGCCGAGCGGGATCGTGGTGATGCGACCCGACGGGATGTCGAAGGCCTTGCGGATGTCGACCTCGCTGCTGCGAGAGACGGTGAGCAGCTCCGGGATTCGTCGAGAGACACGCCCCTGCATACGCAGGAAGGAGTGCCAGCGCCACGCGGTGATCTTCCGCCAGCCCTTGGCCGCCTTGACCGCGAGGGTGCGGTCACGCGTGATCGGGTGGTGGATCGTCGCGATCAGCGGGAAGCCCGCCTTCTGGATCTCGAGCAGTCCGTAACCGAGACACTGGTTGTCGTGCACGATGTCGAAGTCGTCGCGCCGTTTCTTCAGCAAGCGGGCGACCCGCAGGCTGAAGGTGAGCGGTTCCCCGAAACTCGCCGTCCACATCGATCCGACCTCGAGCAGATCGATCCAGTCGCGGTACTCGTTCAGCTTCGGCGTACGGAACGGGTCCGGCTCGTCGTAGAGCCCGAGGCTGGGCACCTTGGTGATCGTGACACCGGCGTCGATGGCCGACTGGTCCAGCTCCGGATACGGCTGCCCGGAGAAGATCTCGACGCTGTGCCCGAGGAGCGCGAGCTCGCGGGAGAGGTGACGGACGTAGACGCCCTGCCCACCGCAATGAGGTTTGCTGCGGTAGGACAGCAGTGCAACCCGCACGGTTACTGCGCTCCGGCGGTGGCAGCCGCCTCGAACTCGGAGATGCTGATGAACTTGGCCCGCGCCCGACCGGCGGCCTTGCCCGCGGACTTCTCGGCTGCGTCGATGGCCTTCCATCCCGCCAGGTCGATGCGATTGGCACCGCGGTCGGCGCACAGCGCGGCGACGTCGTCACGCGGGGTCGACGGGTCGCCGATGCTCCCGGCGACGAAGTCGTCGATCACGGCGCGTGCCGTTTCCTGGCCGCACAGTCGATTCATGCCGATACCACCTGTCGCTCCACGTTTGATCCAGCCGGTGACGTACAGCCCCGGCATCACGTCGCCCTCCGTCGCCGCCTGCACGCGCCCCTCGGCGTTCGGGACGACGCCGCGCCCCTCGTCGAAGGGGAGGTCGGTGACCGGGACGCCGCGGTAGCCGATGGCCCGCAGGACCAAGCCGGTCTCGAGGTCGAACTTCTCGTCGGTGGCCTTCACGGCCACGCGGCCGGCGGCGTCGTCGTCGGCTTCGGTGTAGGCATTGCGCACGCACGTCAGCGTAGTCACTTCGCCGTCACCGGCAATCTCTACAGGAGATGCGAGGAACCGGAAGACGATCCGCTTGTTGCCCGGGGTCTGCGGACGCTCGGAGAACTCGCGGGCCAGCCGGATCTTGGTGGCGATGGTCGAGTCGAGTGTGTCGTCGGCCAGTGCCGCCTCGGACGACTCGTCGAGGACCAGGTCCTCGGGATCGATGACCACGTCGACACCCTCGACGTCGCCGAGGGCGAGGAACTCGCTGTTGGTGTAGGCCGCCTGCGCGATGCCGCGTCGGCCCAACAACACGACCTCGGAGATGTTCGACTCGCGCAGCTTCGCCAGGGCGTGGTCGGCGATGTCGGTCTTGGCCAGTTCGTCTGGATCGGTGACGAGGATCCGCGCCACGTCCAGCGCGACGTTGCCGTTGCCGACGACGACCGCCCGTTCCGAGGAGAGGTCGACATCGAGGTCGGCGAAATCCGGATGGCCGTTGTACCAGGCGACGAACTGGGTGGCCGCGACGGAGTTGCGCAGGTCCTCGCCCTCGATGTTCAGCCGCTTGTCGGTTGCGGCGCCCACCGCGTAGATGACCGCGTGGTAGCGGGCGACGAGTTCGTCGTGGCTGATGTGCTTGCCGACCTCGACGTTGAGGTAGTAGTCGAAGTTCTTCTTGGCGGCGACCGACGCGAAGGTCTTCTCGACACCCTTGGTGGCGGCGTGGTCCGGGGCGACGCCCGCGCGGACCAGGCCGTAGGGCGTGGGCAGGCGGTCGAACATGTCGACCTTGATGGACGGTTTGCGGACGAGTTCCTCGGCGGCATAGAACGCGGCCGGACCGGCCCCGATGATCGCGACGTGCAGTTCCCGGTCGGGCAGCTGCGGCGCCTTGCGGGGCGGGACGAGCCCGCCCTCGACGTCGTGGTCCTTGTAGTAGTCCGCGTTGATCTGTAGATAGGGCTCGTCGCGCTCGGTGAGCTGGTCGTCGGGAACGATCGCCTCGACCGGGCACTCGTCGATACACGCGCCGCAGTCGATACAGGTCTCCGGGTCGATGTAGAGAGCCTCGGCAGTCAAGAACTCCGGCTCGTCCGGCGTCGGGTGGATGCAGTTCACCGGACACACGCTCACGCAACTGGCGTCGTTGCAACATGGACGGGTAATCACATGCGCCATCTGCTGTTTCTCCGTAATTCCACACGTAGAACGTGTTCTAGTTTCAGCCTTGACTGTATCTTAACTGCAAAGATACCTGCGACCCATCGAAGGGACCCGAGTGAGCCAGGTTACGTCAGGCGTGAGAGCGGGATCACTCCCCGACCGCAAGGAGGGCGCCCGGTTCTACCAGGCGGAGTACCGGGTCCGGACCGGCGATGTCGACCAGGACATGCGAGTGCGGCTCGACGCCGTCGCGCGGTACCTGCAGGACGTCGCCAACGACAATCTCGAGGCCACCGAGTTCGGTAAGACCGAGCCCTTCTGGATCGTCCGGCGCACCATCATCGACGTCATCCGGCCCATCTCCTGGCCGGCGACGGTCACCGCCCAGCGCTGGTGCGGCGCGCTGTCGACGCGCTGGACCAACATGCGGGTGCGGCTCACCTCCGAACACGAGACCAACCGCTTCAATCCCGACGACCGTCCCGAGGGCCTCATCGAGACCGAGGCGTTCTGGATCAACGTCAACGACAAGGGCGTGCCGTCCCGACTCTCCGACGAGGCCTTCGAGATGTTGTCGTCGATGACCGACGAGCACCGTCTGCGATGGAAGTCGATGAACCCGGAGAAGGCGCCGGCCGCCGAGGACATCCCGTTCCCCGACCGCGAGCACGTCCTGCGGATCACCGACTTCGACCCCTTCAAGCACCTCAACAACGCCGCCTACCTCGAGGCCATCGAGGACGAGCTGGTCGAGCACCCCGACCTCGTCGACATGCCGCACCGCGTCGTCATCGAGTACCTGCGGCCCATCGTGCCGGGGACCCGTCTCACGCTGCGTCGTGTCCGCGAGGGCGATCAGCTGACCGTGTGGCTGATGATGCCCGGCACCGGCGACGAACTCGTCGTCGCGGCGAGTGTGGTGGTGGGCCCACTGCCCACCGATCGGTAGAGGAAATCCCGGGCTACTGACCGCCCTGGAGCAGTAGCTCCATCAGCTTGATCGGCGCCTCGCACGGGTCGCCCGCGGGTGCGCTGCGGGGTTCGACGAACCAGGTGAAGATCCCACGGCTGGGAGCCCGCGCGGTGACCCCGCAGACGCCGGGACGGTTCGGGTCGCGTTGCGTGAAGGCGGACTGGCTGGCGACCTTGATGTTCTCGGTCTGGAAGCCGAGCTTCTTGGCCGTCTCCTTCTCGAGGTTGACGTTGCCCCACTCGAACCAGTTGAACGTCACGCTGACGACGTCGGTCGCGCCGGACACCAGCCACCGGCAGATGGCGCCGCTGAAGGACCGTTCGGCGAAGCCGCCGCCGGCCACCACGTCGGCGATCATCGCGTCGGGTAGCACGTCGCATTCGAGGAGCAGTTTGTCGAACTGATCGGTGTCGATGTCGCTGCTGCCGGACTGTCCGGCGGCGCCCACCGGCACCGGCTCACCGTCGACCGTGCGCGCGCAACCGACGAGTGCGGTCAGGCCGAGGAGGAGCGCGACGAGGACTGCGAGTGAACGCCTCATGAGGCACGCTCGATGGACAGCTTCGCCAACTCCCGTGCGGCGTCACAGATCTGCTCGATGGGCCGCGCCTCGACCGCGTCGCCCCGGATGGACCACTCGAAGAAGTCGGCGCCGAATCCCATACCGACCTCGCAGATCTGGCCGGACTGGGTGTAGCCGATGAACCCCTGGTGGCCGTCGATCTCGAGTTTGTTGGTCACGTCGCGCGACAACTTGACGTTGGCCTCTTCGCGGCCGATCGGCGAACCACGGTACCAGTTGAACGAGGCGACGGCACCCGTCCGCGAACCGGTGGTGTCCCACTCGCAGACCGAGGTGTTGTTGACGGTCTCGGTGAGTCCGCCGAAGCCGGTGATGCGGGTGACCTCTTCCAGCGTCACGCCGCCGCATTTGCCGAAGAACGGCCCGGAACCGGCCTGTGCGGGCGCCTCGGGGGTGTTCGGCCGGTTCGGGTCGGCCGGCTCGTCGTCTGAACAGCCACCGACGAGCAGCACGACGACGGCGAGGAAAGCCACGAGAAAGCTCGAGTCGCGGAGCCGATCGAGTTGTCGCCGTTCGCGTTTGGTGGGCCGACCGGCACCGCGGTCGCGGCGCGGCTGGCTCGCCAAGATCTCCTTGGGCGGCGGTGGCGGCGACCGGTCGATGAAGCATTCGGCGGCCATCGGTGCCGACACCCGCTTGTTGATGGTCTTGGTGACCTCGACGATGCGTTCGCGCCCGGCGAGCCGGACCCGGACCTCGTCACCCGGCACCACCGGCTGGGCGGGTTTCGCGGTCACGCCGTTCACACGAACATGGCCACCGCGGCATGCGGCGCCGGCCGCGGATCGGGTCTTGGTCAGGCGGATGGCCCAGATGTAGGCATCGACGCGCGTGGACATGGTCAGTGACCCGGCCGCCCGGCCGTCCGGCCGTGGTGACGTCCCGAATCGTCGATCATGCGCCCGCACTCCCTTCACCCGCATGCGCCCGCCGGCACCGCGCAGCGATGCGGTCGGGCTCATTGGCCACCACTGTAGCCGCGCCGATCGTCGAGTCGGGGTTCACCGCGCGGGCGTCGTGCTCAGCGCTTCCGGGACAGCAGGTACACCCCGCCGCCGACGGCCAGGATGGCGAACAGGATCGCCAGGAACGTCTGGTCGAGCAACAGCAGGACCACGAACACGGCGATACCCGGCGACACCGCGACCAGACTCATCACCGGATGCTGCCGGACGACCTCCGACACTGCTCTGCTTCTGTCGCGATCGATCGCCATCACGGCCTCCCTGCTCGGCTCCGCTGTCGTCCAGCTCGGTTGCGTCCAGGGTAGTTCCTACCCGCGCGCAGCCGCCGGAGGTCGATCCGGCGACCGACACGGTGAGTCCCGAGCCCAGGGGTCGAAAGATGGTCGACGCCCCGGCACGGATCGAGTCCAGTGCCGGGGCGCCGGTCTGTGGGCGGCCGGTGTCAGGCCGCTTCTGCGCCGGAGCCGCTCGACGAGCCCGAGTCGCTGTCGGAACCGCTGCCCGAGCCGGAGTCGCTGCCGGCGCCGGAGCCACCGCTTCCGCTGTCAGAGCCGGAGCCGCCGGCCGAGCCGGAACCGCTGTCCGAACCGCTGCCGCCGTCGGAGCCCGAGTCCGAGCCGGAGTCGGAGCCGCTGCCCGAATCCGAGTCACCACCGCCGCTGCTGTCGGAGTCGTTGTCCGAGCCGGCGTCGGAATCCCCGGCGGCGGGCGCCTCGGGGGCGCGATGCTTGCCCTCGTAGCCGTCATCGGCCGCACGATGCTTGCCGACGTACTCCTCGGTGATGTCGCTGCCCGAATCGTCGGACGCGATCTCGGGTGTTCCGTACTCGGGGCCCACGAACTCAGCGGCTTCCGGTTCCGCGAAGGTCGACGCCGCGAAGTCGGCGGGAGCCGAGGCCGCAACCCGGGCGACGGTGTTCGACTGCGGGATCACGGCGTCGTCGGTTGCCGGGATGCCGAAGGGGAACTCGTAGCTCGGGATGTGGATGACCGGGATGATCTCGCCGGTGTCGAGCTGCCCGAACGTGATGACCGGGAGGCCGAGGCGGTTCGGGCGGTACTCGCCGTTCACCTCGACCAGCGGGCGGAACGTCACGTGGGAACCCAGCCAGTCGACGGTGATCGGACCGGTGAAGCCGTAGTCACTGGTGAGGCGGAGGAAGTTGCCGCTCAACAGGCCGTAGTCGCCACCGATGCTCAGGCGGGCGAAGTCCTTGGAGAGCGAGAACCAGTCTCCGTCGAAATCGACCCCCTCGCCGCCGAGTAGTGCAGACGCCAGACCGGACAGGATCTCGAGTCCGGCACCGCCCAGGACACCGGTCGGGTCTGACAGGAGCGCGGTCGGGTCGGTGAGCGCGAACTGCACTTCCCGGTTCGGTTGCCGGTAGCGGAAGTCGAAGGTTCCGGCCACGTTCGCACAGGCACCGACGCCGTCGGCGTAGCCGGCGGTGAGCCCTCCGTAGCAACCGACACCGGTGACACCCGGGATGGTGGCAAGCGGTTTACCGAGAACGGTCACGTCGAGATCCCCGGTGTTCCACGCGTGGGCGGAACCGAGGACCGCGAAGGCGAACGACGACCGGCCGTCGCTGGCCCCGGCGGTTGCGATGCTCAGCGGGAGGTACGAGACGGCGGTCGCGTTCCCGTCGCGGTACGCGAGTGCGAACTGGAAACCGTTGCCCTTGACCGTCGCCGAGCCGGTGGTGTCGGGTTCGGGCGTGATGTTCGACGGCAATTCCGTCTTGAAGATCGGCACGAGAATGACATTCGCGCCGTCCTTGATCCACTGCGGGATGTCGTCGTAGAAGTCCTTGAACGCGCCGTACACGCCGACCGGGACCAGCTCTAGGCTGTCCGGCAACACGACGGCGACGCCGAATCCACCGAGGCCGGTGGAAGAATCGGAGCAGTCCGCGCCACCTCTGTCGCCGCCGGAGGCACAGAGTTCGACCCGCCAGGCCTCGACGAGCTCAGCCAGCGCCTCGTTGTTGATGTCGGCGAGGAGTTCACCCAGAGGGTTCGTGCCGTACTCGTTTTTCAGGTCCTCGATCTGGTTGGCCAGACCGGTACCGGTCGTCGGGGTCGGCCACCACCACGAAGCCGCCTCCGCGGCTGCCGGTTCCATCGCCTGCCCGGCGCCGATCGCGGCCACCGTGGCGATCGCGGCAGCGCCCGCGACGACGCGGTGCTGACGCTTCTGCTTGCGGTCCGCGCGTCGCGCGACCTTCTCCGAACGCTGAGTTCCGTTCCGCCCCATGCTGGTCACTCGTCCAACTTTCTTTCTTCCCACCCCTTGCGCTGAGCAAGTTAAGCATCGGAAATCGAAAATTGGTAGCCGGGACGAGACACGTGCACAAAACCGTCCCGTTGGACAAACGACCAGGTGGGAGCAGCGCTCGGAGGACGTTCGAGTTCCGTATGACGTCGAGCCCGGTTTCCGGGTTCGACGTCATACGGAACTCACCTGGACACTCGCTCTACCAGCGGTCGCGATCCAGTTCCGTTCCCGCAGCACCGGCGTCGGCCGCGCAACCGAAGCCGACGATCCACCGCGCGGGTCCAGTCTCCCCGGCGGCCACCTCGACCTTGCCCAACATCATCGGTTCCGGGAGGGCGGCGAGGAACTCGCCCAGCGCGGCCGGGGACAGGCGCCAGACCTCGCCCCGGATCACCCGTCCCACAGCGGGATCGCGGATGAGTCCCGGCTTCGGAGGGACGGTGTCGAGCGCGACGAGGCGGTAGGTCGGGGTCGTCGTGATCTCCCCCGCCCAGCGGGCACCTCGTTCGCTGAGCTCGTGGGTGAGCGGACCGCCCCGCATGTGCGCACCGAAAACCGCGAGCTCGATCGCCTCCTCGGTCTCCACCCACGACGCCCCGAGATCGGGAACACCGAGAAACCGGGCCGCCACGTCGACGAGAACCGCGTCCTCGTGCGCAGCACCGAGGAAAGTGACGCCGAATTGCGCTCGGCTACCATCACTTTCGGGCACCTCACCGCTCGGCACGGCGAGCCCGCACAGGTCGAAGAGGTTGCAGAAGTTGGTGTACGTACCCAACCGCGAGTTGACGCCGACGGGGTCGGCGGCGACCGAGGCGATCGTCGGGTGCGCAGGCGCGGTGGGAACCATCAGCACGGTGGCGTCGCCCCACTCCCCCATGGCCTCTGCCCGGAGTTCGGCGAGTCGACGTCGGGCGCGCAGCAGGTCGACCGCGCTGAATCGCGAAGCGGCACCGATGATCCCGGCGACAGTGGAGTCGATTCCGGCGGCTGCCGGGTCCGCCGAGTCCAGGAAATCGCCGACGGCGTCGTGCCGTTCGGCGACGAGCGCGTCCTCGTACAGCAGCTTCGCTGCCGCCAGGAACGGCGACAGATCGATGGTCTTGGTCACGAAGCCTGCGGCCTCGGCCCGCAACACCGCTTCGGCGAACGCGGCATGCCACGCCTCGTCGAGTTCGGGCAGTTCGGCGGGTACGGCGACGACGGGTCGTTCCGGCGCGGCCAGCGGCACCGACGACCCGAACGGCCGGGGGCCCTGTGCGGCGGCCATCGCCGCCATCGCCCGATTGGCGAGCGGCAGGTCTGCGGCGAAGATCGTCACGGCGTCGTAGCTCGCACAGGCCGGCACGACACCGTCGGTGGAGATCGCCCCGACCGTCGGTTTGACCCCGACGAGCCCTGCGAATCCGGCGGGTACGCGCCCGGACCCGGCGGTGTCCGTGCCGATCGCGATGTCGGCGAATCCGAGTGCGACGGCCACCGCGGAACCTGAGCTCGAACCGCCCGAGACGCGGTCGGGTCGTCGAGAATCCCGCACCGCGCCATAGGGACTGCGTGTCCCGACGAGGCCGGTGGCGAACTGGTCGAGGTTCGTCTTGCCGATCACCACCGCACCGGCGGCCCGTAGTGCCGCGACCACGGGGGCGTCGGTGGCGGGTGTGTAGGCGTAGCCCGGGCATGCGGCCGTGGTCGGCAGCCCGGCGACGTCGACGTTGTCCTTGACCGCGAGGACCGTACCGGCCAGGTCTCCGCCCGTTGCGAGGGCTGCGTCGAACTCGGCCGCGACCTCAGCCTGCGGACGCAGCGTGATGAAGACCTCCGGACGGTCCGCCTCGGCGATCCGCGTGTAGATCTCGTCGACCTTGCTCATGCCACCCGCTCCTCGTTCTCGGCCCCGGCCGTGCTCAGATCGGCGGCGAATTCACCCTGCGCAGACCATCTCTGACGTTCCTCGGCGCGGGCGATCTCCATCTTCTCCCGCCGGAAGGCGATGTCGCCGGCGTTGGCGTCCAGGAACCGCTGGTGTTCGGCCAGCGAGAAGACACCGTCGGCGATCTTCGTGCTGTCCCCGCGGCCGGCCGCGACGTCGGCGCGCATGTCGAGGAGTTCCTCGGCACTGACCGGATACCAGGAGATGCGGTCGAAGAAACGCAGTAGCCAGGGATGCTCGGGATCGAAGCCGGGTGCCGGCAACGGGTGTCGGTGGTTCCACACCTGCGTGGTGCGTCCGACGAACTGATAACCGCCGGGGCCTTCCATGCCGTAGATACACAGGTAGGCGCCGCCGATGCCGACCGCGTTCTCCGGGGTCCAGGTTCGGGCGGGGTTGTACTTCGTGGTGACGAGCCGATGCCGAGGGTCCAGTGGAACCGCAACGGGCGCACCGAGGTACACATCCCCCAGGCCGAGCACCAGGTAACTGGCGTCGAACACGGTCCGGTAGACGTCGTCGACGGAGTCGAGTCCGTTCATGCGGCGGATGAACTCGATGTTCCACGGGCACCACGGAGCGTCGGAGCGGACGCCGAGCATGTAGCGCTCGATGGCCTCACGGGTGGCCGGGTCGTCCCAGGACAGCGGCAGATGCACCGTTCGGCTGGGCACCACGAGGTCCTCGGCCGCGGGCAGCTGGCTCTCACATTCGGTGAGCCACTCGAGCATCCCGGACTGGGACCACACGTCCGGATCGGCCTTGACCTGCAGCGACCGGATACCGGGTGTGAGATCGATGAGGCCCCTGGGCTTCTCGGCGGTGATGCGCTCGCTCAGGGCATGCACACGAGCACGCAGGGCCAGATCGAGCTGCATGTCGCCGTATTCGACGAGGATGTTGTCGTCACCGGAACGCCGGTAGGTCACCGAGGTGGTCCCGTCGGCGGTCGTCGTCGAGCCGAGGATGCCGTTGTCGGCGTCGCCGCCCGAGGACAGGACGTCGACGAAGCTGGCACGCCGGCCGAGACCGGTCTCCTTGGGCGACGCGGTCTCCTCGCTGCGCACCGCCACGAAGCGGATCGTGTCACCGGGCTTGAGCTGGCCGAGCTTCCACCGCTGGGCGGTCACGACCGTCACCGGGCACACGAACCCGCCGAGGCTGGGGCCGTCGGGACCGAGCAGGATCGGGGTGTCACCGGTGAAATCCAGCGCACCGACGGAATACGCGTTGTCGTGGATGTTCGACGGGTGCAGACCCGCCTCGCCGCCGTCGTTGCGCGCCCACCGCGGCTTGGGACCGATGAGCCGGATGCCGGTCCGATCGGAGTTGAAGTGCACCTCGTAGTCGGTGGCGAACACGTCGGCGATGTCTGCCTCGGTGAAGAACTCCGGCGCGCCGTGCGGACCGACGGTCACCGCCAGCTGCCAGGTGTTGGTGAAGGCGGGCTGCTCGTCACCGAGGATGCGCCGCGCCGGGCCGGTCGGGGCGCCGAGCAGCGCGAGCTGATCACCGGCCGCGAGCGGGCGGCCGTCCAGACCGCCGAATCGACCCATCGTGAACGTGGAACGGCTCCCGAGGTAGTCCTCGGCGTCGAGACCGCCGGACACCGCGATGTACGCCCGCATGCCGAGCGACCCCACCGTCCCGACGTCGAGGACGTCACCGGCCGAGACCGTCAGCGGAACCCATTGCGGCACAGACTTTCCGTTGAGGCTCACGGTCACCGGTGCGCCGGTGACCGCCACGACGGCGTCGGCGTCGAACCGCAGCGCCGGGCCCATCAGGGTGACCTCGAGACCGGCTGCCGTCTCGGGGTTCCCGACCGCGAGGTTGGCCAGACGGAATGACAGGTCGTCCATGGGGCCGGACGGCGGAACCCCGACCTTCCAGTACCCGATACGACCGGGCCAGTCCTGGATGGTGGTCAGCGGACCGGACCGCAGGACGGTGACGGGGGCGGGCGTGGCGGCCCCGGTGGCGGCAGACATGGTGTGGTTCCTCGCAGGTCGGAGTGCAGTAAGGGTGTCGGCGCGACGGTCCTAGGCCGCGGGTCGGGTCACGATCACGCGGACCGCGGTCGGATCGAATCCGTTGCAGGGGTTGTTGATCTGCGGGCAGTTGGAGATCAGCACCAGGGTGTCGGCGTCGGCCCGCAGGGCGAGGCGTTTGCCGGGGGCCGACAGACCGTCGACGATGCCGAGGGAGCCGTCGGGATCGACCGGCACGTTCATGAAGAAGTTGACGTTGCCGACCAGATCGGCCTTGCCGAGTCCGTGCCGACTGCCCTCGATCAGGAAGTTCTCGACGCATGCGTGCTGATGCTTGGTGTGGTGGCCGTAGCGGAGCGTGTTGGATTCCTGCGAGCAGGCGCCGCCCACGGTGTCGTGGTTGCCGACCTCGTCGGCGACGATCGTCATCAGCGGTTCGCCCTCCTGGTCGCGGATGACGGTGCCGGTGGTCAGGAAGATGTTGCCCTGCGCAGCGATCGTGGCCTGCGCCGAATAGCGCTTGGCGTGGTCGGCCGCACCGTAGAAGAGCGTGTCGACGGCCTGGTTCCCGTACAGGTCGACGATGGTGAGCACGTCGCCGGCGGCGACGATCCCCGACCAGGGTCCGCGTTCGCCGACCAGGCCGTCGTGGACGACGGCGCCGGACACGAGGGCCAGGCCCGCGGCAGGGGCGGTGGCGAGATCGATGGTGGTGGTCATGAGTGTGTTCCTCTCGGGTCGGGACGCTCAGAAACGAGCTGCGGCCCAGGCGTCTTCGGAGTTGGCGACGGCACGCTGGTATTCGGGATCGCTGTCCGCGACTCCGGCGAGCAGGGAGTCGAGATCGGGCCGGGCCTTCCACGCGAGCACCTCGAGCGAGGTGGTGTCGAAGGTCGGCGACGGATCGACGGGATGTGCGGTGTTCGCGATCGCCACGACGCACGGCAGGTGCAGGATCAGGTCGACCGACGTGCCGGCGCCCGCGGAACCGGTGGAGTGCAACGAGCCGTCGTCCTCGACCTTCACCCCGTGGAAGAACGACACCGACGGGGCGACGTCGGTCGGGGTCAGGCCGTGCTTCGCCGCGGCGAGGGTGAACATCTCGCGTCCTGCCGGGCTGGCCGAATGAACGTGTCCGTCCCCGTATTTCGCGGTGTTGGCGGCGAGGGTCGTGGTGCCGCAGAGAGCGTCATGGTGTCCGGAACCGTCGGCGACGATCGTCGCGAGGACGCGGCCCTGGTCACTCAGCAGCGGGTGCCCGGTGCCGAGGTAGGCCTGCCACGGAACCTTCACGGTGTCGGCGACATTCAGCCGCTCCCACGGTGCGTCGGCACGCCACAGCAGGAGGTGCGCGCAGGCCGACCCGGCGACGTCGTGCAGGCGCAGCCGTGTGCCACGGGCCAGGACCTTGCTCGTGTACCGCCCACCGGGCACGGTCTCGGCCCAGGTGAGGCCGGCGGGGTCGACGTCGGCCGGCGGGTTCGGCCAGTTCGACGCCGGGACGACGGGCATGCTGTCGGTGATGCGACCGGCCTGCGACCGGGCGTGTTCACGGGCTCCCGCGGTGGTGCCGGTGCCGGTGGCGGTGATGGTCATGTCGGATGTCTCCTCGGAATGTGGTTGTGGTTGCGGGTGTGATCGCGAGTCGCCAGGCCTTCGAGGCTCGTCGCTTTCACTCCTCTCACCTCAGGCAGCAACGGGCTCAGGCAGCGAGTTCGACGGGCTTCGGATGTTCCTTGCCGCGCGGGAAGCACGCGATGCCGGCGATGACGGTGACCGCGATGACGATCGGCCCGGCCCAGCGCAGGACCGGCATGTCACCGGCCGGGTCGAAGACCTCGGCACGCGGCCAGGCGAGGTTGACGACCATCAGCGCGCCGTAGAGCACGGCGAGGAGATTCACCACGATCCCGAAACGGCCGAGGCCGAACAGTTTCCGGCCGCCCGCGTCGACACCGCCCTGGTGCGGCCAGCCATGGAACCGGCGGTAGAGCATCGGACCGGTGACGGCGAGGTAGGCCAAGTAGATCAGGATGATGCACACGCTGGCGAGCGTCGCGAAGATCGCGGAGTTGCCCACGTTGACCACCAGGACGCCGATGCAGAGCACGCCGATGAGGATCGACGGGGCGATCGGGGTGCCCGTCCGCGAGTTGACGTGTGCCAGTTGCTTCGAGAACGGCAGCCGGCCGTCGCGGGCCATCGAGAACATGAGGCGGGAGCATGCGGTCTGGATGGCGAGGGTGCAGATGAAGATCGCGACCGCGACGTCGCAGAGCAGGACCTTGCCCCAGAAGCTGCCGAGCACCGAGTCGAGCACGTAGGGCAGGCCCCCGATGGCGAGTTCCTCGCTGAGCGTCGGAGCGGCCATGAGTGCGCCCAGCAGCATCAGGCCGCCGCCGATGGCCGAGACCGTCAGTGCCATGCGGATCGTGCGCGGTGCGACGCGACGCGGGTCGCGGGTCTCCTCCGCGAGCTCGCCGGCCGAACCGAATCCGACCATCACGTAGGCGGCCATCAGGCCCGAGACGATGAACGCCCAGATGTAACCGGGCTGCTGACCGGGGGCGCCGGTGTCGAAGACGACGCCCGGACCGCGCTGAGCGTGGGTGAACAGCGCCAGGATCACCGCGACCACGCCGACGAGTTCGCAGACCACGCCGATGCTGTTGACGCGGCTCATCCAGGTGACACCGACGCAGTTGATGGCGGTGACGATCACCAGCAGGATCGAACCGAGCAGCACCGCGTTCGACGCGCCGCTGGTGCTGGTGAGCGTGGGATCGTCGCCGACTAGCTGGAAGCCCATCCACACCGACGGCAGCACCACCTGGAGGGCGATGGCCGCCGCGGCGGCGGTGACGACCTGCGCGATCATCATGAACCAGCCGCCGAACCAGCCGATGACCTCACCGCCCATGCGGCGCGACCACTGGTAGATCGCGCCCGAGATCGGGTAGCGCGCAGCGATTTCGGCGAAGCACAGGGCCACCAGGAACTGGCCCGCGTAGACGATCGGCCACGTCCAGAAGAAGGCCGGGCCGCCGAACCCGAAACCCAGGCCGAAGAACTGGAACACCGTGGTCAGGATCGAGACGAAGGAGAAGCCGGCCGCGAAGGAGGCGAACTTGCCGAGCGACCGGTGCAGCTGCTGGTCGTAACCGAACTCGGAGAGGTCATCGGCGTCGTGGTCGCCGGCCGGCGTGGTGACCGGTTGCGCGACGGTCTTTTCCGGGGTTGTGGTCATGATGCGTTCTTTCTGTCGAGGAGCTCCTCGTTGAGCGCGTATCTGTCAGGTGATAGATAAGCGAACGCACATTTCTTTCGGTTGACAGTTTTGTTCCGTCCGCGAAAACGTGGGTAACGACTGCGTTAATCGGCCCAGGTCGCGGGATCGCACCGTCATCCGAGGGTTCCAGGGCATGGTCAACTATGTCGAGAACATCCACCACAGCAGGAGGAATCATGGCGACCGGCACGCGCACGGCCTCCCAATCCGGCGGCCCCGGACGCCCGCGTCTGGTCCCGTCGAGACGCCGTGGCGAGACCGCCCGGGACGAGATCCTCGACGCCGCGGCCGAGCTCTTCACCCGTCACGGTTACACCGGGACGTCGACCCGGATGATCGCCGAGGCGGTGGGCATCAGGCAGGCCTCGATGTACCACTACTTCGGCACCAAGGACGACATCCTCGCGCATCTCCTGGAGACCACGGTCGTCGGCTCGGTGGAGCAGGCCCGCGCCCTGCTCGATGCCGACGGGCCTGCGCTCGGGCGACTGCTCACCCTCGCCCGCTACGACGTGGAACAGCTCGCACGCGCGCGCTGGAATCTCGGGGCGCTCTACCTGTTGCCCGAGGTCGGGGAACCGCGCTTCGTCGATTTCCGCACCGCACGACAGGAACTCGCGGCCGGGTACGCGGCACTGACGGCAGCGGCCCTCGGGGATCCCGCCGACAAACGCTGTCTGCTGCCGTTCCGGCTCGTGGAGTCGGTCATCATGATGCGCGCCGACGAGCAGCGCGGCGAACTCGGCGGCAACACCGCCGAAGGTCTCGTCGACACGATCGTCGGCGCGATCCGGATGCTGATCGAACATCAGCCCTAGTCAGGCAGGAAAGCGGCTGCAAACGAAGCGGCCGGCACAGAAAGCGGCCCTGACGCAGTCCGCGACTGCGCCAGGGCCGATCCTTTCGGCAGTGACTCAGCAGCTGCCGATGCCACCTCCCTGTAATGCGACCTCGGCCATCCGAGCCCACGTGCACGGCACCGCGTCACGACGGGCAGGCGCCGACGGCGCGACCTGCTTCACCGCGGGTGTCGGCGTCACGCGCTTCACCGCGGGCGCCGGGGCCAGCTGTTGCTGCTTGACGGCGGGCACCGGCGTCAGCTGCTTCAGGGCGGACACCGGCAGCGGCGGGGCCAGCTGGGCCGGGGCCCGATCGAGCGAGGCCGCCGTCGGCTGGGGCCGCTTGGCCGGCTTGCGGTTGAGCGGCACCTTCCACCCCTTGTCGTAGCCGTGCGCCGCGCCGATGGCGACACCGGCCGCGACGGCCGGGAGTGCCACCAGGGTCGCGACCACGGCCGTTCCGATCAGCGGTCCGAACACCAGACCGGTCGGCCAGAGCGGCAGCGTGAGGAGGAGCCCGAGCCCACCACCGACCACACCGCCGACGGCGAGGGCCAGCGGAGCCGCGACCCCGGCACCGATCACGCCACCGACCGCGGCGTCGCCGACCATCTGTTCGGCGACCTTGTCCGCACGCGCGGTCGAGACCCCGTTGCTCCGAAGGACATCGGAGATACCCGCGACGAGTTCACCGGACCCCGCGCTGATGTCCGAGGCGAGTTGCGGAGACACTGCGCGCGGGCGACGCAGTTCGAGGTTCCCGATCCGCACCACGTCACCGGCCGCCGCGGTCTGATCGGCGACGCGATGGGCGGGGCCCAGTGGCGTCGGGAGAACCGTCCTCTCACCGGTGGTGACCCGCGGCCAGGTCGACGTCACCACCGATTCCTGTTCGGTCCCAACCGAAGTGGACACCACCACCTGGGACACCGGACGGAGATCCGGCAATACCCCGGACGGGAGCGCCATGGTGGGGATACCCACCGTCGCGATCCCCGGTGTCGGCGGACCGGCCGCCGGGGTGGCGGCGTGGGCGGGCACGGTCACCGCGAACGACGCGGCCATCGCACACCCCAACATCGCGACCGCTGGGCGTCGAACACGCAAGCCCTGGAAGCGCGTTCGGCGTAGCTCGGTCGAAGTCCTTGACCTGCTCATGGACTACCTCATTTCTGGATGGTGAATCTCCCATTGTTGAAAACGCTAGACCCGGAACGGCCGGCTTCGTGACCGTTTGCGCGAGTCATGTATTCGTCGAGAATCCCGGCGATCCGGATGATCGCCTCGTTCTCGGTCATCCCGCGGTGGTGCACGTCGACGTCGACATTCGAGATGTCGCCACGGACGTAGGGCGCCCACCCGTCGTGACCGACCGCATCAGCGCGCCGATCGCGAACCGCGGTGAAGTACCGCAGGTCGACGTCGACGGCCGGTGGCTGCCAGTCACCCAGTGCCCGAAGCAGAATGTTGTATGTCTCGGTGAGGTTCTCGATGGACTTGGCGTCGATGCCGAGGCCGCTCCCGAGACGCTCGGCGATCTGTTCGGCCGCCTCTTCCGCGGTCGCGTCGGCACTGACGAAGTCGATGCCGAGAACCGGGCCGAGGTTGCTGATCAGTTCACCGGCCGTGATCGTCTGGATCGCGTCGGTGTCGACGGCGTCGGCCTCGGTGTCGAGCATCGCGAGCAGCGCGACCTCTTCGCCGGCGGCCCGCATCTCGGCGGCCACGGCGTGCGCGATGGTGCCACCCAGCGACCACCCCATCAGGTGGTACGGCCCGTGCGGCTGCACCGTCCGGATCTCGTCGAAGTAGCGACGCGCGAGACCGGACACCGTTGTGGGACCGTCCTTCTCGCCACCGATCTGCGGTGCCTGCAGACCGTACACCGGCCGTCCGGACGCGAGGTGCCGGCCGAGGGTGTGGTAGGCCCACGAGAGGCCGGATGCGGGATGGACACAGAACAGCGGCGGCTGCTCCCCACCCGGCCGGATGGGCAGCAGGACGTCGAACCCGAGCGGCGGCAGCGCATCGAACTCCATCGACGCGTCGGCGCCTTCACCGTTGCCCATCCAGTCCTCGATCCGCCGGGCCAGATCGGCCGGACTCGAGGCGGAGAGCATCCACCGGACCGGGATGTCCATGTGCAGCTCGCTCTTCAGGTCGTTGACCACCTGCACCGACCTCAGCGAGTTGCCGCCGAGCTCGTAGAAGTCGTCGTCGACTCCCACCCGCGGCACGCCCAGGACGTGTTCGAAGGTGCGGACGATCTCACCTTCCAGCCACGTCGACGGTTCGCGGAACTCCGCGGTGTTCAGCTTCGGCTCGGGCAGTCGCTTGCGGTCGAGCTTGCCCGACGCGGTCAGCGGGACCGTCTCCAGCACGAGTACCGCGGTCGGCATCATGTAGCCCGGCAGCTCCGTCGACGCGAAGGCCGTCACCTCGTCGGCGTCGAGCGATTCGGCGTCGCCGTTTGCCGGCACGAGGTACACCGCGAGGAACTCGACGGTCTCGGTCGAGGTGACCGTGGCGACCGCGCGGGCGACCTTCGGGTGTTCGGCGAACACCGCCTCGATCTCGCCGAGCTCGATGCGCAGACCGCGCAGCTTGACCTGGAAGTCGCTGCGGCCCAGGTACTCGAGGTCACCGGTCGGGCGTCGACGCACGAGGTCGCCGGTGCGGTACATCCGCTCCCCCGGTGCGAACGGGTCGGCCACGAACCGTTCCGCGGTCAGGCCGGGCCGGCCGTGGTAGCCGCGGGCCACCTGGGTTCCCGACAGATACAGATCGCCGGTCACCCCCATGGGCACGGGCTGCAACCTCGAATCGAGGACGTAGGCCCGGGCGTTCCACACCGGCTTGCCCATCGGCACCGCACCGGTGTCGTCGGGACGGGCGGCGTACGCCGTGGCGTGCACCGTGAACTCCGTCGGGCCGTAGAGGTTGTGCAGTTCCACTCCCGGCAGCATCCGCCGCGCCGCGGTCACCACGTCCGGACCGAACGCCTCGCCCGCCACCAGCAGCGCCCGCAGCGAGTCCAGCGCAACGGTTCTCGCGGAGTCGGCGAACACCGCGAGCATCGAGGGCACGAACGAGGTGATGGTCACGCGCTCACGGGCGATCGTGTCGGCGAGGTAATCAGGGTCGGTGTGCCCGTCCGACCGTGCGATCACCAGTCGCGCTCCCACCACGAGGGTGGCGAAGAGCTCCCACACCGAGACGTCGAAGGTGGCGGGGGTCTTCTGGAGGACGACGTCCGCGACGTTCAGGTCGTATTCGTCGCTGATCCAGAGCACCTGGTTCACCACCGAACGATGCGACACCGCAACACCCTTCGGCCTGCCGGTGGACCCGGAGGTGAACAGCACGTAGGCGAGATTCGCCGGGGTCAGCGGGCCGAGCCGGTCCGCGTCGGTCAGCGGCGCGTCGTCGAAGGCGTCGAGATCGACACCGTCGAGCGAGGTGAGGACCACTACCGGATCGGCGCACTCGAGCATGTAGTCGATCCGCTCGGCCGGGTGATCGGGGTCGACCGGCACGTAGGCGCCGCCGGCTGCGTGCACCGCGTACATCGCGGTGACCTGATCCAGCGAACGCCGCATCCGCAGCGCCACCAGCGAATCCGGACCCACCCCGCGGGAGACGAGGCACCTCGCCAACCGGTTGACGCGACCGGCGAACTCACCGTAGGTGTGGGTGACGTCGCCTGCCGTGATCGCGGGGCTGTCGGCGAATCGGGTTGCCGAGTCCGCGAAGAGCGACGCCAGCGTGGCGGTGGGGTCGATGGCGTGAGCGGTCTCGTTGCACCGCACCAGGACCGCATCGCGTTCGTCGTCGTCGAGCAGGTCGACCTCGTGGACCAGGCGTGCCGGGTCCTGAGCGAGCGCGCTGAGCATCCGCACCAGGCGTTCACCGAAACCGACGACCGTCGATGCGTCGAACAGGTCGGTCGCGAAGGTGATCCCGCCGCGGAGTCCGGCCGGCGCGCCGCTCGCGTCGTAGGTGTCCGACACCGTGACCTGCAGGTCGAACAACGACATCCCGGTGTCGGGTTCGACGGCGGACACCGACAGCTCCGGCAGTTCGATGTCTGCCGAGGAGATGTTCTGGAACGCCAGCATCACCTGGAACAACGGGTTGTAGGCGTCGGACCGGACCGGGTTGAGCTCCTGCACGAGTCGTTCGAACGGGACGTCCGCGTGCCCGAAGGCCGCCAGATCGGTGTCCCGCACGTCGTCGATCAGCTCGCGCAACGTCATGTCCTGGCGCAACCGCGTGCGGAGGACCAGCGTGTTGACGAACATGCCGATCAGATCGTCGAGTTCGCGTTCGCCGCGTCCGGCGTACGGGGTGCCGATCGCCACGTCGTCGGTGGCCGCGAGCCGCGCCAGCAGTGCGGCCAGCGCCGCGTGGACGACCATGAACAGCGTCGTGTTGTGGGCACGGGCGACCTGTTGCAGCGCCGCGTGCAGGTCGGCGTCCACGGTCAGCGGGACGTTGCCGCCGGTGTAGGACTGCGCCGGCGGCCGCGGGCGGTCGGCAGGCAGTTCCAGCAGGGCGGGCGCGTCGGCCAGCTGCTTTGTCCAGTAGTCGATCTGCGCGCGGAGCAACGAGTCGGGGTCGTCGGTGGCACCGAGGACCACCCGCTGCCAGATCGCGTAGTCCGCGTACTGCACCGGCAGCGGTTCCCAGCCGGGTTCGCCACCGTTGGTTCGGGCCGCGTACGCGTTCATCAGGTCCCGGGCGAGCGGCGTCAACGACGAACCGTCGGCGCCGATGTGGTGGATGACCACCGCGAGCACCCACTCGTCGTCGCCGAGCGAGAACAGCCTGATCCGTACCGGGACCTCCGACGTCACGTCGAAGGGCTGGGCCAGCAGCTTCGACATCGCCCGCGGCATCTCCGACTCGGGCACCGAGGTGACGACCACCGGGACGCGGTCGGCGGCCGGTGGCAGGATCACCTGTGTCGGCTCGGCATCCATGTACGGGTACACCGTGCGCAGGATCTCGTGGCGGTCGACGACGTCGCCGATCGCCGCCTGCAGGGCGTCGACGTCGAGGTGCCCGGACAGCCGGATGACGATCGGGATGCTGTACGCAGGTGAGTCGGGTTCGATGCGGCTGAGGAACCACATCCGCTGCTGCGCATACGACAGCGGGATGCGTTCCGGCCGGTCCAGCGATCCCAGCGGGATCCGGCCGATGGCCGTGTGCGATTCGGCCCGAGCCGCCAGCTTCGACACGGTCGACGCCTCGAAGATCATCGACACCGGGACGTTGGTACCCAGCGCTGCGCCGATCCTCGACACGACACGGGTGGCGGCGAGGCTGTTGCCGCCGAGGTCGAAGAAGTCGTCGTCGGCACCGACGCCGCCCTCGATCCCGAGGACGTCGGCGAAGACACCGGCCACGATCTCCTCCACCGGGGACGCCGGGGCGCGGAAGCGACGGGTCGTGATGAGCGGCGCGGGAAGGGCCTTGCGGTCGAGCTTGCCGCTCGGCGTCAGCGGGATCTCGTCGAGGACCATGACCGCCGCCGGGACCATGTAGGGCGGCAGCGAGTCCAGGAGCAGGGCCCGCAGCTTCTCCCCCGAGATGACCTCGCCGGGAGCCGGCACCACGTAGGAGACCAGGCGCATGCCCACCCCGCTGTCGCGCCGCGGCACCGTGACCGCGAACGAGACCCCGGGATGATCACCCAGCGCCGAGTCGATCTCGCCGAGCTCCACCCGGAATCCGTGGATCTTCACCTGGAAGTCATTGCGTCCCAAGAACTCCAACGAACCGGCGGCATTCCAGCGGACGACGTCGCCGGTCCGGTACATCCGCTCGCCGGGCTCGCCGAAGGGATGGGCCACGTACCGCGACGCGGAGACGCCCGGGCGGTTCAGATACCCCCGGGCCAGTGCCGGGCCGGCCAGGTAGAGCTCACCGGCCACACCGACCGGCACGGGCTGCATCCGCGGGTCCAGGACCAGTGCCTGCATCCCGGCCAACGGCGTGCCGATGGTCGAACGCTCCCCCGCGTCCAGAGGTTCGGTCGCGGTCGCGACGATCGTGGTCTCGGTGGGGCCGTACAGCACCCGGAATCGGCGGGCCCGGGCCGGGTCGTCGCCCACCCAGCGGGTGATCAGATCGGTCGGCACCTCGTCACCGCCGGACATGACCTCGCGCAGGTCGTCGAGGCCCTCAGGGTCGACCGACGCCAGCGCGGCGGGCGTCACGAACGCGTGGGTGACGCGCTGATCGCGGAGGAAGTCGCCGAGCTCGTTGCCGCCGCGGACGTCGGTCGGCGCCACCACGAGTGCCGAGGACGAACTGATCGACAGCAGGATCTCGAGCAGGGAGGCGTCGAAGGACGGAGACGCGAAGTGCAGGACCCGGGAGGTGGGACCGCTCTCGGGATCGACGAACAGTGAGGACAGGTAGTCGGCGACACCCGCGTGGCTGACCGCGACGCCCTTGGGTACCCCGGTCGATCCGGAGGTGAAGACCACCCATGCCGTGTTCTCCGCACGTACCGGCCGGATGCGTTCGGCCTGCCCGATCTCGGCGTCGTCGAGCGCATCGATGCGTTCGGCGTCGGCGGGATCGTCTACGACGACCCAGTCGATGGTCCCGGGGAGCCCGGCGCGTGCCCCGAGCATCGTGATGCCCAGCGTCGCACCGGAATCGGTGACCATCTGGTCGATGCGGGCGGTCGGGTAGTGCGGGTCGACCGGAACGTAGGCGGCACCCGACTTGACCACGGCCCACCAGGCGATCACCGAGTCCAGGGACCTCTCGACCGCGACGGCCACCGGCCGCTCCGGCGCCGCGCCCAGTCGAATGAGGTGACGTGCCAGACGATTCGAACGACGGTCGAGTTCGGCGTAGGTCAGCTCGACGCCGCCGGCGATCACCGCAGGTCCGCGCGGGTTGCGGCGGACTGCAGCGGCGAAGACCTCCGGTAGGAGCACCGGCGACGGTCCCTCGGCGACGAGACGCGGACGACCGACGCGCGAGAGCAGGTCGGTACGTTCGGCGGCGTCGAGCCAATCGATCTCGCCGACCGGGGTCTCCGGATCGTCGACGATCGCCTCCAACATCCGGCACAGTCGCTTGACGAAGCCCTGGACCGTTGCCGGGTCGAACAGGTCGTTCGCGAACATCATCGCGCCCGAGATGCCCTGCGCAGTGCCGTTTTCGCCGTAGGAGTCGGCGACGACGAGCTGCAGGTCGAACTGGCAGACACCGGTGTCGGCCTGCGCCCGGGACACGGTCACCTCGGGCAGCACCACGTCGGTCTTCGAGAGGTTCTGGAAGGCCAGCGCCACCTGGAACAGCGGATGGTGTGCCGTCGAGCGCTGGGGGTTCAGCTCTTCGACGATCCGCTCGAACGGGACGTCGCCGTGTTCGTAGGCGTGCAGGTCGGTGTCCCTGACCCGACCCACCAGATCGACGAAGGACCGCTCACGGTCGAGCGGCGTGCGCAGGGCGAGGGTGTTCACGAACATCCCGACCAGCGGTTCGAGTCCGGGCTCACCGCGGCCGGCGACCGGGGTGCCGACGACGAT